>JAYWDF010000642.1:0-4702 GCA_043779985.1 Akkermansiaceae bacterium
AGGAGAAGGAGTGGTAGAAATCTCACGGGTGGCTGAAGGTGACGCGGGCATGGGATTTGTCGAGGAAACACCCTCTGTTCGTCAGGATTGAAAAAGCCCGAGCGTCGGGGAGAAATCCGAGTTGAGTGCCCGCAATCCCGGAGTGCGCGAAGCGCTGCTCGCGCCCACGACAGCTCCGGCTCTGCCGGATGCGATGCGGAGCGTCTTCTTGCTCCGGGTAGAGGAAGAGCTCCGCACCACATGGAGCAGAGCATCCATCCGCAACGGCGGCAGCAGAGCGTGCCGCACTCCGGAGTGCGCGAAGCTCTGCTCGCGCCGATGGCAGCTCCGGCTCCGCCGGATGCGGTGCAGAGCGTCTTCTTGCTCCGGGAAGAGGAAGAGCTCCGCGCCCCATGGAGCAGAGCTTCCATCCCCCACTGGCGGCAGCAGAGCGTGCCGCACTCCGGAGTGCGCAAAAAAAATGCGGGGCCGTTGATCCTCCAATCAACGACCCCGCGGCTCCCTGGGAAACCCATTACCCATGAAAATTTTCAAGCACTCCGGCGACGGCGAAGCAGGGCGAGCATGCCCAGACCACCCACCAACATCGCGGCGTTCGGTTCAGGAACGGCGGTGATGGTGACGAAGCCACTGCCCGCATTGCCCGTAATTGTTCCGCCGTTCACGCCAGCCGCAGTGTCGTTGTAATCGAAAAGCCAGTCGCCACCATTGAAGGTGTAGGTCTGGTCATCCGCGTAGGCACCAAAGCTTCCGGTGAGTGATTCATAAGCGAACAGCGTGAACTTGTCGCCGATCGTATAAGCTCCGAGATCCTGCAAGGTGAGGATCGCGCCGGTGTTGATGGTGAGCACTCCATTCACGTCGACCAAGTCGGCAGCCGTGCCGCCGCCGGTGTATTGATAGGCGTAGGTGGAACCCGAGTTGAGCATGGTTGAACCATTGACAGTAACCGTGCCCGGGGAATTGCCAGGAGCAAGCGTGCCGCCATTGTTCACCGAGACCGAAGCGGTTCCGGTTCCGATGGTGCCGGATCCGCCAAGCGTGCCGGTATTGCCGACGGCCACCGCGGTATTTCCGAGCGAGCCGTTTACCAGCAACGTTCCGGCGGACACTGTGGTCGCGCCAGTGTAGGTGCTAATCCCATTCAGCGTCAGAGTGGACAGACCAACCTTCGTTACACTCGTGGTATTCGCTCCGTTGGTGATCGCACCGTCGAACGAGCTGTTGACAGCAGTGACACCAAGGCCGCCGAGGGTCTTGCCACCAATGGTGTAAGTAACCGCTTGTGTCGCTCCGCCACTGGAGCCTGAAATTGTTGCCGTGGAGGAACCAGCCAAGGCCCCGAGGGTGATTCCGGTAGTAGAACTGTTGCGCACTGAAGTCCCGGTATTTGCCAAATCCAAAGTGACATTCGTGCCACCCGTGCTGCCGTTCCAACGCGAACTGCCGCCGTTCGCGATGATCGTTCCGGTAAAGGAGGCCATACTTCCCGTGTAATCATTCACGTAGGTTCCACCGAAGGTCAATGTCCCGGCACCTGACACCGCACCAAGACCAAGAATATTGCCCGTCCCAGTTTTGACGATGGAGTTGGTACCGTTTACCACAACGTTGCTGTAGTTAGCGGCATTGTTGCCATTTGAAATTCCTCCAGCGCCATTCAAGGTGATGGTTCCACTTGGCAAGCTGCTTTGGTCATTGGTGAATACTGTGCCTGAATTAATGGTAATACCGCCAGACGCGGTTCCACTGTTCGCACCGGTGAGCGTGAGATTGCCAGCGCCGGTCTTGTTCAGCAGGCCGCTGCCGCTGATATTGCCGGCGATCGAGAGGTTGGATCCGTTTGTGTCCACGGTGGCCGTGCCGCCGCTCAAGACCACGCCGCGATTGGCCACCAAGGTGAAGGACGCGCTGGTTTGTAACGTCGCGCCGCCCGTGATCGTCAGATTCGTTCCCGCACTTCCCGGAAGCGCTCCGAGAGCCCTGTCCCCGTTCACGTTCAGCGTTCCCGCGCCAATGAGTGTGCCGCCTGTATAGTTGCTGGTCCCGGAAAGAACCAAGGTGCCTGTGCCGGCTTTATTCAACTTGCCCGCCGTCGCGCCGTCGGCAATGACGCTACTAATCGTGAAAGACTTGGTGGCATCGACCGAAATCGTGCTCGCCGCGTCGGCGAGGTTGAAGATCCGCGACGTCGTGATGTCGGCCGTGGCCTTCAGCGTGGCGGCGTTGATCGTGGCGGTTCCACCCACGTCCCCGAGGCTGTCCGTGCTATTGATCGCAAGGGTGCCGGCGTTGATCACCGTGCCACCGGCGTAATTATTCGTTCCGTTAAGTGCCAGCGTGCCGGCCCCGGACTTGATCAGACCCGTGCCAGTACCGCCTACCGCGCCTGAAACTGTGAGAGTATCGGAACCACCGGTCACCGTGAACGTAGCGCCGTTGGTGGTAAGGGTCATGGGAGCCTGAATCAGATGGCTTCCTGCCGTGTCTGTCACGAAGGCTCCTGTGACTCCGTTGTCGAGGGTGAGGTTCGCTCCAGCGCCGGACGCGAGGGTGTAACCCTGCGAGCCGTTATTGAAAGCAAGAGTCCCGACAGTGTATGCGCCATCCACCGTGATGGTGCGCGGGGCGGTGATCGCCGTACCTCCGCCGCCGAAGGATGCGAATGCACCCGCGGCATTGGGAACTGGCGTGGTCCAGGAAGCACCGCTCCAATTGCCAGCCGCGTCCGCGTTCCAATAGGAAACCGCTCCGCCCGAGCTGGCCACCTCCAGCGTCACGTAGCCGCCCGCCGTGCCGAACGTATAGGTATTTGTCACCGTGTTCTTGTTGCTGGCGTTCACCGACAGCGCGCTGATGCCGGTACCGCCGATGGCACCGGTGTAGCCGATGAGGTTGTAAACGCCATTGGCCGTGAACGCACTTAAAGCACCGTTGATGTCCACGCGACCGCCGTTGATGCTCAGGCCACCGTTGTTGCTAACGGTGACCTTATCGAGCGTGCTGGTATTGGTGATATCGTAATCGATTACCGAACCCACGCCCAACGTCAACGAGCCGAGAGTCAGATTCCCAATCCCGCTGGAAACGCCGGTGACTCCCGGAGACAGATGCGTTCCCGAAACCGTAGTTGCTCCTCCGGTGACCGTTCCACTACCTGCCAAGGTCTGGGTCGCACCAAGCGCGATGATCCCGCCCGAAAGAGCGGTAACGTCCAGAATTGCTCCCGATGCGACAGTGATTTTTGGCGAGCTTGTAAGATTGTTGGTGCTGCTGCCAAGTGAGAGGGCCAGCGTTCCCGTGGAGACAGTGGTGTTGCCGGTATAGGTCGTAGTTGCCCCAAAAGTCAGGACCCCTGCTCCCGTTTTGGTGAAAGCACCCGCACCACTGTTGCCGAAGGTGTTGGCAAACGTCACATTGTTGCCGCCAGTGTCGATCGTGGCATTGCCCGTGAGGGTCACGTTCTTCGCCACGGCACCGGTGTTTTGCGTGATGTCTGTCGTCGCGTTGAGCAGCGTCGCATTGTATTGCAAGGTGCCGCCACTCGCTCCAAAGGTCATGCCGCCGTAAACGCCACCTCCCACCGCCCATTGGCTGTTAATGTTCAGCGTTCCACCGTCGATCTTCGTCAACCCGCTATAAGAATTGCCCCCGCCGCTGAGCGTCAGGATACCTGAGTTCACGGTCAACCCTTGGGTGCCCGTGATATTGCCCGCAAAGTTCGAACTGGTGCCGGCATAGACAAGCGTGCCTGAGCCCTGAATAGTCTGGCTTGCAGCCGTCGCACTCGCACCGACCGCAAGCCCGCTGACCGTCACCGTCCTCGTTAGGGTATCAAGCGTTCCATTGTTAGCACCCAGTCCCAAAACTACGTTTCCGAGAATAGTGTTTGCGCCAGCTTGGAGCTTCCCGGAGCTGATGTTCGTGGTCCCGGCATAGTTGGTGTTCGCACCCGAAACCGTCATTGTCGAGGTCGTACTATTTTGCGTCAAACTCGTAACGCTCGCACCCAAGACACCGGAAATGGTGAATCCAGCCGCGCTCGTGCTGGAGTTATCGATGGCTACCGCCGCTCCCGTTCCTATGGAACCACCGATTGAACCCGCGAGATTGATGGTTCCCTTGTTGCCGTTCGTCGTTGCGACAGTGCTGAGATTGTTGATGTTGATCGCGCTGCCGCTGCTTCCAATGGCGCTGTTGATCAGCAGGGTTCCTTGCCCGGTGCTGCCACCGGCTCCTTGGAAACGTAGATTGAGGATCCGCGTGCCCGATGCGTCACCGTTAATGAGCGTGGAGGTGCCAAGGGTTCCGATCGTCATCGTTTGCGTCGAGCCTCCGGGAGTATGGATGATATCCAGATCCGTATTCTTCATGATGATGCTCGTGAGCACATTCATCGCTCCGCTGCTGGACGAACTGATCGCAGCGTTTGCGTTACCGAAGATGTTGGTGCTTCCACCAGTGTTATCCAAGGTGATCGCGTAGTGGTTAACCGCATCGTCGGCAATAGTCCAAGCGCGACCCGAAGACGCGGTATTTTTGATCTGACCGACGGTGATGCCACTGACATTCAAAGTCGTCGTCGACCCGCCGATAGTAGTGCCCATTGTAACAATATTCCCGGCACCCGTTACAGCTGTCGCAGTCTTCCAATCCGTGGTGGTGCTGGTGCTGTTCCAATTGCCCGTAACGCCAGAAGTCC
>JAYWDF010000643.1:0-4698 GCA_043779985.1 Akkermansiaceae bacterium
CAAGGAACTCGCCGGCATCGACGGCATGCGCGCGCTCGGCGTGGTGATGCTCACCGATGACGGCGACACCACCGGCGATCCCGCCGTGCTGCTGCGTGCCATGCAATACGCCACCGAGTTCGGCATGTTTTTCGCCAGCCATTGCGAGGTGCCCGAGCTCGCCGGCCCGCGGGCGCTCAACGAAGGTGTGGTTAGCTATCGGCTCGGCATCAAGGGCTCGCCCGCCTGCGCGGAGGAAATCATCATCGACCGCGACATCAGGCTCGCTCACGCCGCCGGCGCGCACATCCACATCCAGCACGTCTCCAGCAAACTCGGCATGGAAACCATCCGCTGGTGGAAACAACGCGGCGACGTGAAAGTCACCGCCGAGGTATCGCCGCACCACCTGTTATTTACTGACGAGCACATCGGCGACTTCGACACCAACTACAAGATGAACCCGCCGCTGCGCACCCAGGCGGACAATGACGGACTGCTCCAAGGTCTCATCGACGGCGTCTTCGACCTCATCGCCACCGATCATGCGCCGCACACGCCCTTCGAGAAATCCCAGGATTTCATCACCGCGCCCAACGGCATCACCGGAATGGATACCGCGCTGGTCTCGCTCTATCACCACTTCGTCGCCACCGGCAAGTTCGGTTGGGACCTCATCGTGAAGCGTTACAGCGCCGAGCCCCGCCGCCTGATGGGCTTGCCCGCGGTCTCCATCGAAGTCGGCCAGCCCGCCGATCTGATTCTTTTCGACACCGAAGGGGAAACCACCTTCACCAAGGAGTTCATGAAATCCAAATCGCAGAACACGCCGTTCATCGACCAAACGCTCAAAGGCAGCGTGGATCTCGTGGTGCTCGGTAAGGAGATTCTGCTGGAGCGATAAGGAGTGCGGACACTCTTGTCCGCACGCCTCTCGGGACTGGAATCCATCGGCGGGCCTCTGTCCCCCGGAGTGCGCGCAGCTCTGCTCGCGCCAATGGCGGCTCTGGCTCTGCCGGATGGGGTGCGGAGCGCTTCCGTGATCGCGAAGAGGAAGGACTCCGCGCCGCATGGAGCAGAGCGGTCCTCCGCCACAGACGGCAGCAGAGCGTGCCGCACTCCCGGGCGGTGTCGCTGTCCGTTGTTCCACGGCATCGTAGTCGGACTGAAGTCCTGGACTACTTTTGAAGAGCCGCTGGGGATACCCGGCTCAATGGCGGCTCGTCTGACAGCAGGTGATCCAGCAGCCCGGCGATGCTGCGGGTTTGGCCGGGCAGGACGAGATCCGGGCGGATTTCGGCTAACGGCTGCAGCACGAACCGCCGTTCGCCGAGGCGCGGGTGGGGCAGGACGAGCGCTTCGGTGTCGATGATTTCATCGCCGAAATAGAGCAGATCCACATCGATGATGCGCGGCGCGTTGCGCTCGGGCGTCCCGAGCCGGCCGAGCGTTTTCTCGATCGACTGGGTATGTGCTAACAGTGAAAACGGGTCGCCGTCGTAGGCGATCTCCACCACCGAGTTATAGAAAAACGGCGAGCCGGGCGGGCAGAGCAGCGGCTCGGTCTGATAGGTCGCGGCTTGCAGGAATGGCTCGCCGGGCGTGGCGATTTCCAACAAGGCTTCGCGCGCGGCCTGAAGGTGGGCGAGGCGGTCCCCGAGATTGGAGCCGAGGGCGATGCCGACACGGGGCATGGGTTAGTCCTCGAGGTTTTCCATGCGGGTGATGCCGTTTTCCTGCATCCGCTTGTTAGCCCCTTCGACAGAGGCTGAGGGAATCACCACGGGGCGATCGGCGCCGAAGAGCTCGACGACAAAAAACTCGGGGACCTCCTTCGGGTGAAGCAGTTCCGAAGCATGCGCGAGGTCACGGACCTCCACGCCATTGATTTTATCGACGGCGAAGCCTGTATAGTCCGCAAGCTGGCTGGTGACAGGGTCGCTTTCCACCCGGGTGAGCACCACGATGTCCTTGTGTTTTTGGAACAAACCCTTCGGCACGTAATCGGTGAAGAGCCGGCGCAGGGTGACGTCTTGAAACTTGGAAGCGGCGAAGAGGTTGGTGTCCAGTGGCTGGAAAATGAGCCCGGCGAAGACCAGGTAGCGGGGCTTCTTTTCATATTCCACGGCATACATGCGCGCCCAATTGAGCGGCTTGAGGATGATGTCGACGTCGTTCAAGGCTCCTTCACGAAGACAACGGACGGCGACCTTGTCGCCGGCGTATTTGCGCTCGACGATCTCGTTGAGGTTCACGTTTTCGCCATCGATGGTGATCATGCCGGCGCTGTCCACGGGCTTGCCATCGAGTGAGATCAGGATGTCCCCGGGCTTGAGAATGCCATCGCTGGAGCTGGTGGGCGTCACGTTGGTGATGAGCACGCCGTTGCCGTCGTTGGGCAGGCCGAGGGCCTTGCGCATGGCGGGATTGAAGAGAGGGAATTCGGAGATGCCGAGATCGACATAATTGTCATATTTCCCGTCTTCGACGTCCTTGAGGAAACGGCGAATCACCGGGGTGGGGATGATGTAGCCGGTGTTGTCCGCTTGACGAAGGCCTTGGAAGGCGACGCCGACGACTTTACCGTCCTGCACGCAGGGCCCGCCGGAGTTCCCGGGGTTGATGGCGGCATCGATCTGGATGATGAGGTGCGAGTCGGCGCGGGAGTGCGAATAGGGCTGGAAGTCGATGCGGGAGACCACGCCGCGGGTGACGGAGAGACGCTCGCCGCCGACCGGGTAGCCGATCACCCGCACTTGGGACTCGAGGCTCGGGACATTGCCAAACTCGAAGGTGGGGAACGATTCCAAGTCTTTGAAGTCGTCGATCGAGAGCAGAGCGAGATCGCAATCGTGGGCGATGAAATCCACCTTGGCGGGATATTTCTTCGGACTCCCATACACCGTGATGAGGATGCGGCGGGCGTTGGAAACGACGTGGGCGTTGGTGAGGATTCGGTTTTTACCGATCAGGAAGCCGGTGCCGATGCCGCCGCTGAAGCGGCCGGAGTTCCAAGGGGTTTCATAGTCCGGGACTTGCGTGGCGACCTCCACGCGCAAGACGGATTTGTAAACGTCCGAGGGGAGTGACGGCGTTTGGGCGACGAGGCTGGGGATGCCGCTGGCCAGTAGGAAGAGAGAGGAGAACAGACGGATCATGGACTTGCGGGGATCTTAAGGGCAAGACCCCTAGCGGCAAACGAAATCTGGCAGGAAGCTGCGGATAGGTCCGGCGGAAAGGCACAAAAAAACCGCACCCGGTGAGGAGTGCGGTTTTGGTGAAATCCAGAAAGATTAACGCTTGGAGAACTGGAAGCGCGCGCGGGCACCCGGTTGACCTGGCTTTTTCCGTTCCTTCATCCGTGGGTCACGGGTGAGGAATCCGAGTGGCTTGATGACCTTGCGGTTCTCAGGGTCCACTTGAGTGAGCGAGCGGGAGATCGCGTGACGAATCGCAATCGCTTGAGCCTGCTTGCCGCCGCCTTTGACGACGACGTTGAGGTCAAACTTGTTCGACAGCGAGAGTGCGAGGAACGGCGCAAGAACGGCGTTCTGAAGCTCGATGGTCGGAAGATATTCTTCGAAGCTGCGGGCGTTGATCACGATCTGGCCGGTGCCTTCGGTCATCCAAACACGGGCGACAGCGGTTTTGCGGCGACCCGTGGCGCTTTGAGTAGTAGTGGCGGTCATTTTGGGAGAAAATTGAGTTATTTGACGGCGTGAGCGACCGGTGCTTGGGCTTCGTGCGGGTGGGATTCACCTGCATACACCTTGAGCTTGCCGAACTGGGCGCGACCGAGGCGGGTCTTCGGGACCATGCCCCAGACAGCGCGCTCGACGAGAAGGATCGGACGGCGCTCGCGAACGATGCGTGGGGTCTCAACCTTTTGTCCCCCGACATAGCCGGAGAAGCGGGTGTAGATCTTGGAGGTCTCCTTGGTGCCGGTGAGGACAACTTGGTCAGCATTGATGACGACGACGAAATCGCCTGTATCAACGTGGGAGGTGAAAATAGGCTTGTGCTTGCCGCGGAGGAGGCGTGCAGCCTCAACAGCGACTTGGCCGAGGACCTTGCCCTTGGCGTCGATCACATACCACTTGCGCTCGACTTCATGCGGCTTGGCGGAAAACGTCTTCATGTGCTTGTATAAAAATGGCTTCGAACACATGGCGTGCGCGAAGGGGGTGGCAAACTAGGGACCGGGTTTCCGGGTGTCAACCGGGAAATCTCGTGAATTTCCTCTAAATTTTCCAGATTTTATCACGTGGTGGGAGAGTGCCGAGTAGCGGACATTCGGAGGATTTTTTGGGAAATCCGCCATAAATCACTCATGCGCATCAGTCGGGCGGCTCGGCGGGGCGTTGATCGGGCTAGGCAGGGGACCGGTGCCAGCATCGCCGATGGCGGCCTGGGTGCGGATGGCGGACGCGATGAGCGTGGCGAGTTTTTGGCGGTAGCCGGGATCGCTGATTTGGCGGCTCTCGGCGGAATTGCTGAGGTAGCCGCCTTCCAGCAGGAGGCAGGGGATTTCCGGGTTGCGAGTGAGGCGGATGCGGCGGCGGACCATGCCGCGGTTGCCGCTTTCCGCCGGGCTGGCTTGATTCATCGCTTGCTGGCAGCGGACGGCGAGGCCGTGGCTATCGACGCGCCAGTAGTAGGTCTCCGGTCCGCGGATGGCGGACGGGCCGCTGTTGTAGTGCATGCTGACGAGGATGGCAT
>JAYWDF010000644.1:0-4698 GCA_043779985.1 Akkermansiaceae bacterium
CGTCAAGGGCCGGGAAATTCGAGTAGCCGGAGTAGCCGCCCGGATTGTATGCCCGCATCCGGTAGGAGGTCCCCGCAGGCTCGCTCAATCCGGTGTTCACAAAACTCGTGGCAGCAGCAGAAAGATCCGCGATCTCGTAGTAGAGTTGACCATCGCTGGAAGCTTCAATTTTAAATCCGGTCGGCTTGATCGTCGGATACTTCCACGTCAGGCGGACACAACTCTTGTCCACGGATGCTGCCGCGAGCCCGGACGGGCACTCTGGTGGATTTGGCGCCACCGCGCTGATGCTGAGATGATCGAATGCCGCCCAAGAAGCTGGGCCTCCCGACTTTCCGACGGCGGCAACGACCCCTATTAGATACGCCTTCGCCATCGCCACGGTACTCGTTCCTACCGGAAACCACGTCACTCCGTCTGATGATTGCGAGCCAGTAAAAACGTCCCCCTGACGGCTAAGCTGGAACCAGACCGGCAACCAGGTGTAGTCACTGCCCGATTGCGTGGACGTCGCTCCGCCAGTGGACAGGCGGCTACCGAAGCGAGCCTGCCGTCCCCCAATCTCGCCCAGCGTTACGCAGACCATCTTCGCATCGGCTTCTGGACTCTCCCGCATCAGGAGCCCCATCTTGTTCACGCTTCCATTACGCTCGATCAACCGCGCCCCAATCGTAAAATCACCTGAAACGCTTTGGTAAACGCAGTGGCAATTGTCTTGCTTTCCGCCGATGTCGGCACCGGTCGCCGGAATCAAAAGACTAGGGTTAGCAAGCTCCGCGTAGAGATCGCCGGCTCCTGCGCCCGCCCCCCCGATGTCGATGGAAACCAGTTGCGGCGGCAAGGCTCCTCCAGCCACGGGACTGGCGCTCACAGGGGCGGATGGAGCGCTGGTTCCGGAGTTATTCAGAGCCGCGACCTTGTAAAAATACGCCGTCCCGTTTTCGACTTTCGTGTCTGTATAACATGGGGTCGTCCAGCGATTCGTCGAGTAAAGGCTGGTATAGGGTCCGGTTCGCGCGGTGGCACGGAATACTTCATATCCGTGTGCGGAATAGGCGCCCGAGGGCGACCACCTCAATTCGACACGCCCCAAACCCGCTGTCGCGACGAGATCCTGCGGGACAGGCGGGGCAGGAAAAACGGGATATGGGGAGGCCGTGGCGTCGAGAGTGAATGTGAGGGTGCCGTAGCCGAAGACGTCCGCCTCCCCGGGCTCCGGCCGTCTCAACTCGGCGAGACGTTTCACATGGGGTGCCTTCAGCCCCCGCCCTACGACATAGTGGTTGTAGAGCAGCTCAAAGTGCGAGGCATCCAAGCGGCCGTGGTAGTTTTCCGAAATGTAAGGCTGCTTCGCATGGTCGGCGTTGGTGTAAAATGTGTAGGGTACGCTCCTCCACAGCGTATATTGGGCCGCATACTCAGCAGCCGCTAACAAGCGACTTTCATCGTAAGCGAAAAGATCCACTCCCTGGTTCCATGCCACCTGACAGAATTCCGCAAGCAACCCCATACCGCCCATCGTATGCGCCTGGTCCCGGCCGCTTTCCTGCCACTGGGCGAGTCCACCGGGATACCGGAAAGGAGTGGCATTCCTGATACTGCCCATACCCTTGCCGTATTTGAAATACTCGACCGCTTGGTCAAATTTCGCCCGGTCATCGCACAGCACGCCCATTGCGAGAACACCGAGCATGTTACATGCATCCCAGTTGGCCCAATAGTGGCTGTCCGGAGAACCACCATGGTTCGTTAGAAAGTCGTTGCACTTCGGATACCACTGCTCAAGCAGCATCGCCTTGAATTTCGAGAAATCCGATTCCGACCATCTTGGATAGACGCGGAGAACCTCGGCCGCAAGCGCGAAGCTCCCGACAGGAATACCGGTCAGATAGTCATTCGCAGGTGCTTTGTTCACCGTGGAAGACCAGCCATTGGCAATACGCACCGCGCACTCCGCGTAGCTTTCATCGCCGGAAATATACCAGCGCAGCGCGTTGTAATACATGGCAGTGGCATCGTCTTGGGCGCGTTGGCGGCTCGGCATGTTCGCTCCCGGCCCGGCCTTGTAGGTGTTCCGCGCCTTGGGATCGGCGATGAACTTGTTCCAGCCATCGATCCATGGGTGTTGGTTTCCCATGACCTTCGCCTTCATGCGGTCGAGATCGGCCTTGGTATGCAGCCCGCCGGGATGCACGAAGCTTTGGGCCGCAACGGCGGCCGGCATCCACCCGCACACTGTTGCAATGACAGTAAAAAACGCGATTTTTGAATTCATCAAATACGAATATGTCAGCTTGCAACGCCACCTGCACAAGCCTGTGGTGTTGCCAACCACTACCGAACATTTGACGGGATTATTTCAGTCGCGAATGGAAATAGGTATCTTTTACAAGCCCGTTCCTTGCCGTTCAACCCAACAGCGATGAATGGTCGCAGCAAAGCCCTGCTTCGCGAATGCAACAGTCCATGTCGCCGGGGTGCAAACTTCCGGATCAGTTCAGCTCAATCACGGTGATCGAATAAGGCGGTAGCGTGTGGGTGAATGTCGGTTTGATGCCAGAAATCGTGGAAATCACCGGGATGACTTTCTTTGGCTCGGCAAGTGAGTTCGTGGCCGTGGGCTCCGCCGCGAGAGTTTCAACCCGGGCCGTGGCCGCTACCGCTGCAAGCCCCTTGAGCTGGATCGTAAGCGCTTCCGCAGTGAGCTCGGGATTGACAAGTTTGATGAATATCGCGCCGCTCTTGCTGTTGCGCGTGACGGTCTGGTGAAGCGCGGACCCCTGTGGCAGACTGGATTTCAAAATCTCGTCGCCCACATGGGTGCTGAACATACGAAGCGCGTAGTAGCTAGGAGCCCCATACACATTCAGCGCATCATAACCAATGAGGTCGGGACGCCACTGCCACTCGTTCACATTGACGAAAAGGGGCGCATAACACTGCATGGTCACCAAATCGGAGTTGCGCTCCATCGCCGCCATCCATGCGGCGTCGCCGATCGCCGCTTTCATGTTCGGAGTTGGCGGATCACTCTTCGCACGCTTGTCCCAAGGTGGATAGGCGGTCTCATGCGCGGCCCATTCGCCCACGAAGATCTCGGGCCCCTTGCGGTCGTAGTTGTCGAAGTGCTTCGCGGAATCCTTCAGAAACACATCAGTCGGGCGATAGTAGTGTTCATCAATCACATCAGCCTTCCGGCTGTGGACTTGCAGTTTTTCCGGCTGCTCGCTGCCGATACTCGAGATGCACTTGAGCTGCGGGTATTTCAGCTTGATCGCGTCATTGAACTGGGCGAAGCGGCCCTCATAACTGCCCGACTTGTCGAACCAGTCCTCGTTGCCAATTTCAACATAGTGAAGCTTGAAGGGCTCGGCGTGGCCGTCCTTGGCTCGGCGTGCACCCCATTTCGAATTAACCGGGCCTATGACGTATTCGATTTCCTCAAGGGCTTCCTCCAGAAACGGTTCAAGGTCCTTACCCGGCTTTACAAAAGCACCTTTGAGTGAATACCCGGCATAAAGCCCCAGCACCGGTTCCGCCCCCATATCTTCGCACCAAAGGAGGAATTCCATCAGGCCCATGCCATCGGTGGAGCGGTAGCCCCAAGGACCGGGATGGCCCGCACGGCCACTGATGGATCCGAGAGTCTTCTTCCATTCGAAGCGGGTTTCAACCGTATCCCCTTCAAGGTAGTTCCCACCAGGGAAACGCAGGAAGGAGGGCTTCAAATCGACCATCATCTGCATGAGGTCCGGGCGAAGACCGTTAGGCCGATCCTTCCACGTAGGCGGGAAGAGTGAAACGATCGAAAACCATACGGTTCCCGGTTTTTTCAAGGTCAGAGCGAGGCGGGCTTTGGTGGAGGGTTTGACATCCTGCCCCGTGGTGAGCGTCACGTTGTAGGAGTGCCACTCGCTCGTCAGGGTGGGGCCATCAGCCACCGCAAAAACCGTGGCACCATCGTCACTCTGAATCGATACAGTGACCGGACCGCTAATGCCCGGTGCCGCTTTCGCAAAAAACCTGGCATGATAGCGTGTCGCAGGCTTTACCGGGATTCCCCAATAGCCACTGTTAGCCAGTCCCGCGGGCGCTGCGGCAGATGCAGAGGGAGCATCCAGGCGTAAACTGGTGGTTATCGTTTCGTTGAGCGGATGCTTTGCATCGAGCGAGAGGGTCGCGCCCGACACGGCGGACCAATGTGCGGGCTCCTTCGGATCGTCCAGAAAAGCGCGGTTGCGAATCAGTTCGCCGTAGAGTCCGCCGTCGTAGCAGTAATTGATTTCCTCGGTCATCAGGCCGTAGTGCATCGGACTGACATTTCCAGCTGCATGACCCGCTTCAATCGTGAGCGTGGCGGCTGTCTGGGCGCTGCAGGAACCGATCATCCATAAACTGCCGGCCATGATTCCACCCCACGCAAGGAGGGGCACTTTTGCGATCATTTTGAATTTCATACGACTGCCGAGATTCACCTGATGAAACCAAAACGAAAAGCAATATTCGCTCCCACCGTAAAACTGCGGTAAGAATCGGACTTCCCCATCGGCAGCGTCTGGCGATGCCCGCTGCGCAAGCTCGTGAAAGCCACCTGCCGCCTGACCGCGGGAGGGTCGCCGAGCGTCGGCTTCTCTCCATCCCCTCCGGGTCCAGCGGCACTGGCGGGACTGCTGCGCGTCCGCCATCCGCATTCCCAAC
>JAYWDF010000645.1:0-4697 GCA_043779985.1 Akkermansiaceae bacterium
AAAAGCTATCTTACGGAAGGCTTCTGGCAGAAAGCACTGGATGCCAAGCCGGACTGGGTGTTGATCCAGTTCGGCCACAACGATATGCCCGGCAAGGGGCCGGAGCGCGAAACCGACGCGAAGAGCACCTTCCGCGAAAACCTCGTCCGCTACATCGCCGAAGCGCGGGCAAAGGGTGCAAAGCCGGTGCTCGTCACTTCACTCACCCGCCGGAATTTCAATGCGCAAGGGAAAATCGATCCCGCACACCTTGTGCCTTCGATCGAAGGACAAGGGACAAAGATTCCCGATCTCCTTACGGACTACGTCCAAGCGGCGAAGGCCGTGGCTGCCGAGCAGAAGGTGCCAGTGATCGATCTCAATGCGCGCAGCATCGAGCAGGTGAACGAGCTCGGTCCGGTGGCCGCCGCGGCTTTCGACGCCAAGAGCAAAGACCCGGCCAAGCCCGACAAGACCCACCTCTCCACCCGGGGCGCGGCGGAAACGGCCAAGCTGGTCGCAGATGAGATTCGTAAAAACGTGCCGGAACTGGCCAAAATGTTGCTCCCCTAACAATCATCGCCGCCGTTTTGCATTCGGATCCACGGAACATTTCGGCCGCGCGGGTGCCGGAGAATCGATCCTGCCCGCAAAGGAATTGGTTGAGAGTTGGGGGGTAAAAGGGAATGCTCGCCTCAGCCCCGCCTTCTTTCCATCCACGCCATGTCCAGCAACATCCTCCTCGGCTCATTCATCGGTGACGCCCTCGCTCTCGGCCCCCATTGGATCTACGACCCAAAGGAAATCCATCACAAGCTCGGCCGCGTCACCAGCTATCAGCCACCGCTGGCGATCTATCATGCTGGAAAAACCGCAGGTGACCTGACCCACTATGGCGATCAAACGGCGGTCCTTCTCCGTTCGATCGTGGAAATTGGCCGCTTCGATTTATCTCACTTCGCCACGGCTTGGCGCAGCTTTTGGGAAAACCCCGCCACCCGCTCCTACCGCGACAGCGCGACCAAGGCCACCCTCGCCCACCTCCAGTCGGGATTGGCTCCCGCAGCCGCCGGATCTTCCTCGCGGGAAATGGCCGGAGCCGCGCGCATCGGCCCGCTCTTTCTCCTCAAGTGGGAAAATGACGACGCCCTCCTCGCCGCGGTTAGATCCCAGACCGCCTTCACCCATGGCGACCCTGAAGTCATTGAGGCTGCCGATTTTTTCGCCCGCGTCATCCTCGCCGTCCAGCGCGGTGCAAGCATCCCGCTTGCCTTGGAACAAACGATGGCCCTCGGCATTTGGAAGGCGCTGCCGGAAGACTGGCTGGACAACGCGATCGAATCCGCCGCCTCCTCCGAGAGTGATGCCGCCGAGCTTCATCGCCATGGGCTGTCCTGCTCCACCGCCGATGCCTTCCCCGGAATTTGCCACCTCCTCCTCCGCTACCCGGAAGACCCCGCCACCGCCCTCATCGAGAATACCAACGCCGGGGGTGACAACGCCGCCCGCGGCATGATTCTCGGCCTGGTCTACGGCGCACGGTTCCCCGTTGCCACCTGGCCGGCGGAGTGGCTCACCGGCCTCCGGGCCCGCCCCGCGATCGAGGAGCTGATCCGGCAACTCCCCTGAGCGGCTGCTCTCGTCCCGCCCCTTGGGCCAAACGGAAAGTCGCCCATCGATGGTGGGGCGAAGTGCCCAGGCGACCCCATTTTGATTTCTCATCCAGGAACGGCTGCAAATTGACACAAATGATGTCAAACTCGCTCGGAGAATGCGTCGTGATTGATGATTTCCAGCCGAAAAGCTTCACTTTTATCAATTCTCCCGCCGTTGACGTTCTCAAAGTGAGCTCGAGACGGCTAATTCCCTGTTGTTGCTTGACCCGCTCGCGCCATCCCGCCAGTGTGCCGCCCCGCCGCGGCCCCGATGGCAGCGGCGTGCCCTAATTGAACCAACCTACCGATCAGCCATGGCCGCGAAGATCTACACCACCAAGGACGCCTCGATCGTCCCCCTGAAAAAGAAAACCCTCGCCGTGATCGGCTTCGGCTCGCAAGGCCATGCCCACGCGCTCAACCTCAAGGACAGTGGCCTCAAGGTCATCATCGGCCTCTATCCGAAGTCGAAGTCCCGCGAAGTTGCCAAGAAGCTCGGCTTCGAGGTGATGGACACCGCTGAAGCCGTCAAGGCTGCCGACGTGATCTTCGTCGCCACTCCGGATACGGTGATTCCTGCTGTTTATAACAAGGACATCGCACCGCACCTCACCAAGGGCAAGACCCTGCTCTTCTCCCACGGTTTCGCCGTCCACTTCAAGACCATCACCTGCCCCAAGGATGTCGACGTGATTCTCGTCGCCCCGAAAGGCCCGGGCCACACCGTCCGCTCGCAATTCGTCGCCGGCAAAGGCGTTCCCGGCCTCATCGCCGTGCACCAGGACATTTCCGGCAAGGCCAAGCAAACCGCGCTCGCATGGGCCGGTGGTGTCGGCTGCGCACGCGCCGGTGTGTTTGAAACCAACTTCCGCGAGGAAACCGTCACCGACCTCTTCGGCGAACAAGTCGTCCTCTGCGGCGGCACCACGGCACTGGTGAAAGCCGGTTTCGAAGTGCTCGTCGAGGCTGGCTTCCAACCCGAGATGGCCTACTTCGAGTGCCTTCACGAACTCAAGCTCATCGTCGACCTCATGAACGAGCAAGGCATCGCTGGCATGCGTTTCTCGATCTCCGAGACCGCGGAATATGGCGACGTCACCGTCGGACCGAAGATCATCGACGCCTCCGTCAAGAAGCGCATGGTTGCCCAACTCAAGAACATTGAGAACGGCAAATTCGCCAAGGAATGGACTGCCGAATACGCAGGCGGTAACAAGAATTTCAACGCGATCCGCAAGGCCGAAGCCCAACACCCGATCGAGAAGGTCGGCGAAAAGCTTCGTTCCACCATGAGCTGGATCAAGTCGAGCAAGATCAAGAAGGGCGCCAGCCAGGCGAGCTTCACTTCGTCCTCGAAGTAATCCGCTGACTCCGAATTCCAAACGCCCGCTTCCTACAAAGGAGGCGGGCGTTTTTTGTGAAAATGATCGGCGGGCGGATCAGATGGGCAGCTTCGAGATGGATTCTTACGATACTTCGGTCTGCTCCAACCGCCGCTTCAGCTTCTCCCAGTCAGGCAATAAAGCGGATAGAAGCCGGTAGAATGCCCGGTCATGATTAGGATGTCGTAGATGGCAGATTTCATGTACGATCACATAGTCGATGCAACGGGTGGGAGCATGCACAAGTTCCGGATTCAGAGCGATACGACCAGCCGTCCCGGCGCTCCCCCACCGTTTGGGCATCCGCCTGATCTGAAGTACAGGTTTCGGCAAATGATGTTTCTTACACCAGGGTTTCCACGACTCCATTCTGCGGGAAAACTGGTCCTTCGCCCGTTCTCTGAACCATTTCGCCAGAAGCTCCTTGATCGCTTCCGCCTCCTCGTCCGGAGTTACGATTTCAAAATACGCAGCCTTGAGACGGACGCTTGCTGTCGCTCCATGACTTATTTTGAGGCGATATTGCCGCCCGAGATACCGATGTGTCGCGCCGGAAACATATCGACGTGGCGCGGGCTGCACGTTCATTTCGCGGAAGTTCCGGCGTTGGGTAGCGATCCAGCGAGAACGTTTCACCACTTTTGCCAGAATCGCGTCCGCCGTGGCATCCTGTGGAGCGGTCAGTTCCAGTGAGCCATCCGGCAACACATGGATCGCAAGTGTCCGGCGACCGGTGCGTTGGAGCTTGGCCGGCCCGGCGGATGTTTCAATGTCCTCGGTCTCAGACATCGTCCGTGCGGTGGATGGCGATTTTGATCACCGCCTCAATGATCTTGTCCATTTGCTCATAGGACATCGAAACGCCCTTCTGTGTCTGGAGCGTGAAAAGGAAATCATCCAGATCGTTCCGCATCCGGTTTTGAGCATCGATGTTCTCGCGCCAGCGGACCACTGCATGCTTGCGGATGATGTCTTCCATCGAGCAAGCCGCCTCCGCGAGAATTGAATCCACTGTCACCGGTGGAGTGGAGCGCGAGGTTTTGTATTCCACCGGATCCTCCCGGACAAACGATGAACCCGAAGACGAGCCCTCGCCGATTTCCTTTTGCAACGCACCGAACAACGCACGCGACAAATCGCGCTGCTTGAGCAAATCCGGCGCTTCCTTGGTCTTGCCATCGCGCACCTGTTCCATGATCTCGGTGACCTTGGCCAGATATTCGGCATCGCTGATGCGTTGGGCGTGGTAGTCGTCGATCGCTTGTTTGAGCAGCAGCGAAAACTTCCGGTAGAAAAACGGATCTTCCTCCATCTTTTCCGTGATCGTCTTCTTCGTCCGGTTGGCAATGGTGTCCGCTTTGGCGCGGGGTGACTTTGCTTGATCGACCTGCTCTTGGAAGGCTTCGCGCTCGAAGATGTTCACGGGTTCCACGATCTGGATCACCTCGTCCGCCTGCACGTAGGTGTTGAGCATCTTCTGGATCTGCTTTTCATAGTCCCGGTAATCGATCACCTCGGCGTAGCGGAGTTTCACACTGGCCCGCAGTTTTTGAAAAAAAGCCACGTCGCTTTTGTAACGGTCTACTTTTTCCTTCGTGGTTTCCTCGATCCATTGGAGGCTGGAGAGTCCCACCTTCAACACGCGGCTGAACTTCGAGAGGCGGGCGTAAAACTCATCCCG
>JAYWDF010000646.1:0-4685 GCA_043779985.1 Akkermansiaceae bacterium
AACTGGGACACGCATGCGAACGGGCATGAGGTGGTGGAACGGATGCACCGCGAAATCGACTCGCCGGTCGCCCGCTTGATCCTCGATCTGGAGGAGCGAAATCTTCTCGATCGCACGCTGGTCATCATCGCCTCCGAGTTCAGCCGGGATGCGATGATTGAAGGCATCCCGGGCTCGAAGGCGGAGGATCAATCCAATGCGAAGTCGGACGTGCTGTTGGAGCCGAAGCATTACGGCCTGCACCGCCATTTTACCGGCGGCTCGTCGGTGGTGATGTTCGGCGGGGGGATGAAACGCGGCTTTGTCTACGGCTCGACGGCGGACGAGCGCCCTTTGATCGCGACTGCGAATCCAGTTTCCATCAGCGATCTCCACGCGACGATCTTCACCGCCATGGGCATCAGCCCGAAGACCATGTATGAGGTTGAGCAGCGTCCGTTCTATGCGACGCAGGATGGCAAGGGAATTGCAGTGCAAGAAGTTTTCGCCTGAAATCCCAAGCACTGCTTCTCATGAAAGCTCAAGGGGCCTTCGGCACCTCGATGTGCTTGAAGAGCCGGAAGAGGTCGCTGTTCGAGGTGAAGATGGTGGTGGTGTCCTTGTTGAGGGTCTTCTTGTAGGTATCGAGGGTTTTGACAAATTGATAGAAATCCGCGGCGGAGGCGTTCGAGTTGTAGGCGAGGGCGTAGATCCCGGTGGCTTGGGCATCGGCCTTGCCCTTGATTTCCTGCTCCTTGCGGTAAGCTTCGGACTGGATGGAGAGCAAGTCACGCTCCTTGCGGCCGATGATTTTCGCGGCCTCGCCGGCTCCTTCCGAGCGGAAGCGCTCGGCGATTTGCTCGCGTTCGGAGGACATCCGCTTGTAGATTTTGTCAATCACGCCGGGTTTGTAGTTGATGCGCTTGAAGCGGACGTCAAGCAGCTCGATGCCCCAGGACGTGACCTTGGGCTGGGCGGCTTTGAGGATTTGGAGGTCGAGCGCGTTTCTGCCGTATTGGATCGGCGGGAGGATTCCGAGGTTCGAGTTCGCAGCGGCAAGGCTCTCGTCACGGGAGGGCTTGCGGTTTTTATCACTGCGGATGACTTCGATCAGGTCATGCGAGGCGATGACGTTGCGCGTCTCGCTGCCGATGATGTCGTCGAGCCGCGAAAGCGCGCTGCGTTCGTCGCGGAGTTTCTCGAAATAGGTCTTCGGGTCGGCGATCCGCCAGCGCGCGAAGTTGTCCACGGAGATGTAGAGTTTATCGCGGGTGGGCATTTCGGTGGCCGGGCCGTCCCATTCGAGGATGCGCTTTTCGATGCGGTTGACCTGCTGAATGAAGGGGAGCTTCCAATGCAATCCCGCTTGGTTGTTCGAGGGGTCGGAGTTGATCGTCTGGCCGACCGGTTTCCCGAACTCGGTGATGAAGACCTGTTCCGTCTGATCGACGGTGAAGGCCATGCTGGAGACGATAATGATGCCGACAAGGGCAACAAGGAGGATGGAAATGGTTTTCATGAAGTGGAAAATGTTGGGGGATTACTTGAGGTTCATCAGCGGGAGAAACTGCTTGGCGTCCTCGTCGATGATGATTTTCGAGCCGAGATTGGGCAGCACCTCGTTCATGGTTTCCAGGTAGAGTCGCTGCTTGGTAATGGCCGGAGCCTTGTCGTATTGGATGAGAAGTTCCTTGAAACGGGCGACATCACCTTCCGCTTCGTTGATCCGTTGGACCGCGAATCCTTCGGCTCCGGAGATTCGTTGGTCGGCGAGACCCTTGGCCTTGGGAATGACGCGGTTATATTCGCCATTTGCCTCGTTGATCATTTGCTCGCGCTCCTGTTGGGCGCGGTTGACTTCGTCGAAGGAGCGCTGGACCGGTGCGGGCGGATGGACGTTCTTGAGCTGGATTTGCTCGGCGGTGACGCCCATGTTGAGTTTTTCCAGTAGGTCTTTCAGGCGCAAAAGGGCATCGGATTCAATTTCCGTGCGGCCGATGGTCAGAACTTCATCGACGGTGCGGTCCCCGATGACTTCGCACATGACCCCTTCCGTAAGATCGCGGAGCGTGGAGCCCGGGCTGCGAACCTGGAACAGATAGTCCTTCGGTGATGAAATGCTGTACTGGAGGATCCACTCGACTTGGGCGGCATTCAGGTCGCCGGTGACCATGTCGCGCTCGAGATCTGGCGCTTCGCTGGCTTGGTCGGGATTGGTGGCTCCGCTGGTGACGAATCCGAATTCCAGCTTCAATTGACGGCGGACCGGCACGATCGTAGCGGTGTCGATGCCATAAGGGAGTTTGAAATGAAGGCCCGGAGAGGCGATCTCCTGGAATTTCCCGAAGCGCTGCACGACCGCCTCGGACTCGGGACTAACCGTGAAATAGCCTGAAAAGAGTCCGATGAGCAAAAAAACGCCCAGTGGCGCGATGATGAGCCATTTCGGAGAGAAGTTGAGCTGGGGGCGGGCGAAGGTGATGATGTTGTCAAGCGGGGGTGGCTTCATGGCGGGGTCGGGTAAAATGATTTCGAGTTCGAAACGCTCAAGGCCGGAAGCTAGCGAGGAATTTGGCAATTAGGAACGTCGAAAATTCATTGATGTTTGTAACCACGCTCGAATTCACCTCCGGCCCGGCGTCGGGATCAAATCTCCCTATCCAACCGCCACAGGCCCGATAGTCGCTGTTTATTCCGCTTTCCTTGATGATTCGCTTTGACGTAGTAGACAAATATACGTAGAAAAATTCGTCCTGTAACCATGAAGTGCCCCCGCTGTGTCCAACGAATCCACCGTGCTGCGGCGTCATGCCCGCATTGTGGATTCACGCTTGTGGATGCGGATGCGCGTTTCGGGGCTGAGGAAGTGAGGATCCGTTGCCTCACCGACAGTGCCGGCATCCTGCGGCGCGGGGATCGGCAGCGGGTGGAAGCCGGGATGGAGGAAATCACCCGGCGCTTCCCGCAGATTTTTGTCGCGATCTATACCGGGTCACTCGGTGAGGTTGCGAATATGCGTCAATTCGGTTTCTGGCTCTTGAATCGTTCGGCCTTCGAGGACGTGCCGCTACAAAAGCCTAACGAAGCGGGCATTCTCATTACCATCGATCCCGAATCCAAGGCGGCGGGGATAGTTTTTGGTTACCTGCTGGATCCATTTCTGGAAGAGTCGGATACCTTTGAGTGTCTTTCCCGCGCCCACGCCTACTGGTTGGAAGGGCGCTATGCCGACGGTATTTTAAGAACTCTCAAGCACCTTGACGGCATCCTGCGGAAGCGCAGTCGCCAGGCCCGGCGCGATCCGGAGCACTTCGAGCGCAAGGTCGTCCTTCCCGCGCAGATGGGCGATCTCGTCCGCCGGATCCGCTCAGGCCACCGTCCCGGTGTTGAGGAAAAACCCACGGAAGTCGTTCGGTGAAATTTCTTCCCTCCATTTCCGCCGGAGTTGTCCTAACCGCCTCCGCGGCGTTCGCACTCGATGAGCCTCCGCTTCCCGCGTGGCGTGACAAGGAGCGCGCCGAACTCGAATCCAAGGGCTGGATTCCGGGCGCGATCCTGCTCACCGCCGATCCCATTTCCGACGAGCCCGCGAAGCCCGCCGTGGCGGCCCTCGAGGTCGAGCAGCCCAAGCCCGAGGAAATCGCCGAGGACCACAAGCTCTCCTCGGAAATTGCGGAGAAATATCTCCCCGCCTATTTCGCCGAGCGTCCGAAAAATTTCCTGGTAGATCCGCAAGGGTTGCTGAGTCCTTCGGATTATCGCGACCGACTCAGCTTCCTCAACTATCACGCCAGTGATTCTTCCATCGATCTCTTTGTCTACGTCATCGGTGGCGATCAGGAAATCCCCAGCGAAGTGCGAGAGGAAGAACTCATCGAGCGGTTCTTTTCCGAGGGGCGGCCTGCCGCCATCGTCTATTATTATCTTGGCGCGCCACAGCGCTCCGTTGTCTATCTGAGCCCGTCGATCACCGACGCAGTGTCCGCCGCCGAGCAACGCCGCGCGCTCGAAAGCTCGGTGATGCAGGCGTTTGAAAAGAACAAACCTGCGGAGCAGATCGAGAAATTCCTCGTTCAGATGTCCATCCGCATCTACTGGATGGAGCGGATGTTAGCCGGGGAATCTGCCGCCAGCGACACCCTGCCGCTCACGGGCCCCGTGACGGCGTCGAGCAGCCGGGCCGCGGCGAAGTCCGCCAAGTTTCTCTGGTTGCAAGCCCTCGCGGTCAGGTCCGCCATCCCAGCAGCAGTGTTGTTGGGTGCCTTTCTGACTGCATTTGGTTTCAGCCATTGGCTACGCATGCGAGCCCGCTACCGGTTCCCGGAGTTCGACGTCGAGCCGCGTCTTGGCGGTGCGCACGCCGCCGGGGTTGGCGCGGTGATTTCCTTCGCCAGCGCCGCGCTGCCGCCCGCCTCGCAGCGCGATCAGGTGCCGGACTACTTGCGCCGCGCCTGAGCCGTCCCCGTTCTCCAGCTAACATCCGCTTTTTTTAAGAATCCACGGGTGCCGGGAGGGTTTGCTCGTGCCGGTGCACGGGGTTTCCGTTGAAAATATTGAGGAGGTTGTTTTTGAAAGCGATGAAGCAGGATGACGCGAGGAGTCCCCAGCAGAGCAGCAGCAGCAGGGTTTCCACGATGAAGAAGCGGAGGGAGCCGCAGATTTTTGAGAAACAGGCCATATTCACTCCTAGCAGGACGATGGCTGTG
>JAYWDF010000647.1:0-4656 GCA_043779985.1 Akkermansiaceae bacterium
GATGAATAGCCAGGCATAGGCGCTGTAGAAGAAAATTTGCGCGATGCTGTTCAGCGCGACCAGTCCGGCGGCGTATTCACTGCTGCCCTTTGCCAGATCGTTCCAGACCAGCACCATGGCAATGCAGCGAGCCAGTCCCACCAGAATCAAGCCGACCATATATTCAGGCTGATCCCGTAGCAGCAGAATCGCTAACACCCACATCAGCACCGGGCCGACGATCCAGTTCTGAAATAGCGAAAGCCCGAGAATGCGTTTGTTCGCGAAGACCTTCGGCAACTCCGCATAGCGGACCTTCGCAAGGGGCGGATACATCATGATGATCAGGCCGATGGCGAGCGGCAGATTGGTCGTGCCGACGGTCATCGGCGCGAAAAACGCGGCGGGATCGTGGATGATGAAATTCCCCAGCACGACTCCCAGCGCCATGGCTGCGAAGATCCAGACCGTGAGGTAACGGTCCGTGAATGACATTTTTTTGGCGACGGCGTCGGACATGGCGTTGGAATGTTAGCAGCAGCCGGCCGGCCCGCATTTCCCACCGATGGCGGGCAGACGGTTGAGCGCGGGTAGGCCGCAGAGTTCTGGTGCGAGGCACTCGGTGTGTTTGTGCGCGAGGACGAGCACCACGGCGTCGTCGAGTATCTCGTGGTTGGAAAGGGTGTATTGGGAAATCACGCGGTCCTCGTATTCGATTTCCACCGGCACGGAGTCGTCGGGTAGAATGGACGCCGCCTTGGCGAGGATCGCTGCCATTTTGCCGGTTTCGATGCGGTGTTGATAGTCCTCGCCCACCCAGATTTGAAGCTGACAGGTGGTAGTGTCCCGGAGCGTGCCGCCGCAGTCGAGGAAGGTCTTTTGCAGGCGTCCGACTTCGGTCACGTGGAAGGAAACAGGCACTGCTCCACCGTCGGGCAGGCGGATGCGGAAGGAGAGGTGCGCATGCTGGGTGAGCAGGGATTTGAGTTCGGAGAGTATCATGGTTTCAGCGGTTTTCTAATGGATAGGTTTTTCGGTCCGGGGCAGCAGCTGGACTCGCGTTTGGCGAGACGGAGCATGGAGCGGTCGGCGTCGCGTTCCACCGTGCCGTCGTCGGACTCGCTAAAGAATTTCGCAAGCGTTAAGACGAGCTTTCGGTAATCGCGATGGATTTGAAAATACGTCCACTTTTCGCATTTCTCGCTCTCCAACAGGCCTGCCTTGCGAATGATCTGCACATGGCTGGACACCGAGGACTGCGGCATTTCGAGAATATCGGCGAGCTCGCAGACGCACAGCGCATTTTCCAGCACGAGGCGCACGATCCGCCAGCGCGTGGGATCCGCGAGTGCGCGGGTAAAAGTTACGATATTTTCCGTCACGAGATTCATCGTGACGGTAATAATCGTTATGTAAAGATCTGAATCGGGTCAAAATGAGCGCAGGGGCTTCTGCCCCCCGGCCTCGTCGCTACTGAGTTCGGGCGCTCGCTGGAAATCCAGATCGAGCACAGGGACGGCAGGGACCATCCACCCCAAGGGTTCTCCTGCAGGCTCGCCGGCGGTGGGGTGAAACGGGGCGTGAAGCTGGGCCTGACTGGCGCCCCGCGGGGAAAAGTGAAGAACAGCTTGGCGAGCATTCAGGTTTTCCGCGTCGGAATATTTATTTTCTTCACTCGCAACACCGGGAACTTCGTGTTGTTTTTTGGGCGTGTCTGCCGTCACTAATATTTCCACCTACCGCTTTGCGGAACTCACCGGTCTTAAGGACTTGCGGGAAAATCTCATCGTGGATTGCAAGGATTGGGGCCTGAAAGGGACCATCCTGCTCAGCACGGAGGGTATCAACCTATTCGTCGCCGGGGCGGCGGAATCCGTCGATTTACTGCTCGGAAAGCTCCGGGCGATCCCGGGCCTGGAAGGCTTGGAGCCGAAAGTCAGTATCAGTGACCATCAACCCTTCAACCGCATGTTGGTGCGCTTGAAAAAGGAAATCATCTCGTTCGGCATGGAGAGCATCCGCCCGGCGAATTACACATCGCCGAAAATCGCCGCCACGGAACTCAAGCGTTGGCTGGATGAAGGGCGGCCAGTGACGCTGCTGGATACCCGCAATGATTACGAGGTGAAGCTCGGCACCTTCAAAGGCGCGATCATTCCTCACATCAACACCTTCCGGCAATTTCCCGATGCGGTCCGGCAACTGCCGGAAGCGCTCAAGGACCAGCCCGTGGTGATGTTTTGCACCGGCGGCATCCGTTGTGAAAAGGCCGGGCCTTTCATGGAAAACGAGGGCTATCGGAATATCTATCAACTCGATGGCGGGATTCTCAAGTACTTCGAGGAATGCGGTGGTGATCACTACGAGGGCGAGTGCTTCGTCTTCGACCAACGGGTGGGCGTGGACCCCGGGCTCCGCGAGTCGGACTACGCGGTTTGTTTCGCCTGCCAAGCTCCGCTCGATGCTGCGGACCAGGAAGACCCGCGGCATGTCGAGGGCGTGAGCTGTCCGCATTGTTTCAAGAGTGCGCCGGAGCGCATGGCCGGACGGATCGCAGAATTGCATGCGGCGCTTGCCAAGATTTCCAACCCCTTGCCTGGCTCGGTGCCCGTGGAGAACCGCCGCCCGGTCAACATCCCCGCCGCGCACGACGGGCGGACCTTGCTAGAAGTGCTGGTCGATCTCTTCCCGCAGGTTTCTCCGGCGGAATGGGAGGCGCGTTGTGATGCGGGCCGCTTTGAAAACTATGGCGGCACCATCCGTGGAAAAGACCACCGAGTGCGCGGTGGGGAGAGGGTGGTGCAGATTTTCCCGCCCGATGTCGAGCCGCCTGTATCGGCGGAAATCACGGTGCTGCACGAAGACGAGGCGATCGTCGTGGTACAGAAGCCTGCCCCGCTGCCGATGCATGCGAGCGGGCGTTTTCACCGCAACACGCTTCAGTATATTCTCAATCAGGCTTACGCTCCCAAATACCCACGGCCGGTGCATCGCCTGGATGCCAATACCACGGGCCTGGTGATTTTTGCGCGGACCCGCCATTTCTGCCGCTTGCTGCAGCGTCAGTTTCTCGAAGGCTTGGTGGACAAGCGCTACCTGGTGCGGGCGCTCGGCCATCCCGAGCAAGATTCGTTTTTTTCCGAAGCCCCGATTTCCGCGGAGCCCGATGTGATGGGAACCCGGATGGTGGATGAGCTTGAGGGCCTGGCATCACGTACCGATTTCGAAGTCATCGAGCGCCGTGCGGATGGCACGACATTGCTAGAGGCGAAGTTGGGGACCGGACGCACGAACCAGATCCGCGTCCATTTGTGGCAGCTCGGCTACCCGGTGGTCGGGGATCCTGCCTATCTATCGGGCCAGCAGATCGGCGAGACGCAGACGCTCGATCCCGAAGCTCCTCCGCTCCAACTCCATGCTTGGAAACTCTCGTTCCAGCATCCTCTGAGTGGGGCAGTCATGAGCTTCGAAACCGAGCGTCCGCTCTGGTCTCGTTAGGAAATCACTTGATCATGTTGATCGAGGAGACGCGCTCGACATGGTCCCGTTCCGAGACGACGACGGTCAACACCCCATTGGGCGAGTCGGCGGCGACTTCCGTTTTCTGAGAATCGTGGAGAGTGACGCGCCAGTTGGTGAAGCTCTCCACGTTCCCGCCGCTTTCGCGGAATGAGATGGCGAACTGGGTGATGAAGCCGGTGACGAATTTTTGTTGCTCCACGCCGGAACTGATCGCGACATAGGCGGCTCCAAGGTTCTGGCCCAGCGAGGTGAAGACCGGCCAATCGATTTTATCCGCGACAGATGAATCCCCGCGGGCGAGTGATTCGAAAGTCGTCCGGGCGAACCGGACATCGCCGATGGTGGCGACTTTTAGTTTCGCATCGGTCATGGTGCGTTTCGACTCCCGGCAGTTGGAGGCCAGAAACAGGGAACTTATAACGGTGAGCAGGTAGATCGCTTTCATGGTGTCACGATCTCTATCGCAGGATGCATGCCCGCTTGGAATCCCTTTGAAATCAGGGGCTAAGGCGTCGTGCGTTTTGCATTTTGCCTTGGAATCGTGCAAATCGCCCGTTCAGCACGGGGAGGATTTCCGCCGCTGGAGGAAGAGGTCGATGCCGTCCACGAGGGCAAGCCAGCTTGCTTCGATGATGTTGTCAGAAACGCCGACGGTGCCCCAGGTGGATTCTCCATCCGTCGAGACGATCAAGACGCGGGTCTTGGCCGCAGTAGCGTCATGGCCATCGAGAATGCGGACCTTGTAATCGACAAGCGAGACGCCGGCAATTTCCGGATAGAAGGGGAGCAGCGACTTGCGCAAGGCAAGGTCGAGCGAGTTGATCACACCGTGGCCCTCCGCGACGTTGAGCTCGGCAGTGCCATCCACGCTGAGCTTTACTGTAGCCTCGCACACTGGCGGGTGCCCGTCGCGGTATTGGCGGAAGCTGGTGTGGTATTCGGTGATGTCGAAGGCCTTCAAGTAGGACCCAAGCTCGCGGAGAATGAGAATTTCTAACGATCCGCCGGCGGCTTCGTAGGAGTAGCCGTCGTTCTCAAGTTCTTTGATGCGGCGAAGAATGGCGCTGGCTTCCGGTGAACCTTTTTCCAATGGGATCCCTAGTTCGGCGGCTTTAACGAGAATGTTCGACTGGCCGCTGAGCTCGGAAACGAGGA
>JAYWDF010000648.1:0-4637 GCA_043779985.1 Akkermansiaceae bacterium
CGGAATGAATCCGAGACCCACGAGCCCAAGCAGCCAAACCACGGCTCTTGCCCACACCGCCCTAGTCCGGAGCTTGATGGAATCTGCATCGTAAGAGTGCCGCCAGTGGGATCCCGGGCGGGCATTCTCCTCCATCGACTCGATCATTTTCGCATGCCACCAAGTGCCACGGTGACTGCCCAGTTGTTGCGAGGTTTCGTCGAAATCTGAAATCATCTGGCCCTGCAACGCCTGCGCCAGCGTCTCCCGCAGCGGCAATTTCTCCTGCACCGCCTTCACAATCGCGAATGCCTCCAAGCCTTGCGGCGTGATCGCTTTTTCAACCGCCAGCTTATGGAAAATCTCCAAAGCCTCCCGCCGCACGGTCGCTGGCGGGTCCACGCCGGCCAGCCATTTCAGCCACGCGGGGTCGTCCCTCATCGCATCGGCAATCCGCAGGTCGCGGTCGATCTTTACCAACGCGATTTCCTCCGTTCCCGGCGCGTAGCCCTCCGACTTGCCGAAGTAATGATCCCAAAGCCAGATCCCTAAAATAAACGCCAGCAAGGCAATAAATGGCTCAGGGTAATCCCGCCGCAGAATCGTGCGGTAGGGATTTCCCAGCGGGACCGGATTTGCCGAGGATTTTTTAATGACTTGGGAGTTTTTATAAAAAAACCGTATCCGCAAGCTTTCTTGATCATTAAATTTTATAAATCATCAAGTTTTCATTCCCGTGAATTTTTGCATTGGCGGGATTATGCCAGCCAGCGCAGGGTTCCAGCGAAGTTCTCCCCACATGCCAGATCCTACGGAATTCGTCATCGTCACCACCTTCGGCAGCGCCCTCGGCATTTTTGCCCTCGCCGCGACGGCCCGCATGTTACGGGACAAGGCCCCCATGATGATCGCCGTGCCGGATGACTTTCCCTTCGCCGGGGAAGACTCTCCCTACTCACCTCCGGAACCCACGGCCACTCCGCCTGCGATCCCCGTCGGGCGGGTGCCCACTTGGTTTTATCAGCCGCTGGATTTACTCGGGCTCGCATTCATCTACTTGGTATTCTTCAGCTTGGTCGTCAGTTCCATCCGGTCGTCGAGCAAGACCGAGCCGACATTGGACTCCGCCGGGCTCATCGTTTCCATCGCCTTCCAGTTCATCAGCGCCGGCATCGTCTCGGTTTTCGTAATCACCCGCATTCGGCCGATCGAGTGGCTGGGGCTCAAGTGGCCAGGCTGGCGCTGGGTCTTCGTGATTGCGCCGGGTGCCGTCTTGGCGATGTGGCTTTTCTTCGCCGGACTGCAACTCTCCGGCTTGATGCAGTGGATCGAATCCTTCGGTGTCGACGGGGTGCAAGACACGGTCAAACTCCTGCAAAACGCCACCGACCCCGTTCTTATCGGCCTGATGACCCTCGCCGCCGTGGTCGCCGCGCCCATTTGTGAGGAAATCGTCTTCCGCGGCTACCTCTACCCCGCCGCGAAGAAATTCGTCGGCCCGTGGGTGGCTGGAATCTGCTCCGCCCTCGTCTTCGCCGCGGCCCACGGCAGCCTCGCCGCGCTGCTTCCCCTCTTCATCTTCGGCTGCGTGCTTGTCTTCATTTACGAGAAAACCGGTTCGCTCTGGGCCCCTTGCGCCGTGCATTTCTGCTTCAACGGCGCCACCGTCCTTGTCCAGCTACTCGCCCGCTACCACCACATCTCACTGGACGCCCCGCTGTGAAAACGCTTCGCGACATCGGTGAAGACGCCCTGATCGAACGCCTCGTCCGCTTGGTGCCCACCCACCCGGATCCCACCGCCGGGCCTGGCGATGACTGTGCCGTCATCGATCAGCACCCCCAGTCTCCCACCCTGCTGCTTCTGAAAACCGACGCCCTCGTCGAGCACGTCCATTTCCTGCCAAACACCCCGCCACGCGCCGTCGGCTGGAAGGCGATCGCCCGCGTCGTCTCGGACTTCGCCGCCATGGGCGGCCACCCCGAGTGCTTTCTCGTCACCTTGGCCCTGCCACCCGAAACCGCCGTTTCCTGGGTCGAGGAACTCTACCGCGGCATGGGCGATTGCTTGGAAAAATTTGCCGCCGTCCTCGCCGGCGGCGAGACTTCCAGCGTGCCCAGTGGTTCCGCCGCTGTCATTTCCATCGCCGCCAGCGGCAGCGTCCGCCGCGAGCATCTGGTCCTCCGCTCCACGGCCACACCCGGCGAGATCCTCTTCGTCACCGGCCAACTCGGCGGCTCGCTCCAAGGCAAACACCTCGATTTTACTCCGCGGATTCGAGAAACAGACTGGTTGGTATTTCATTGCAAGCCGACTGCGATGATGGATCTCTCCGATGGCCTCGCCAAGGACCTCCCGCGCCTGGCAGCCGCTTCCGGCTGCGGCTTCCGTCTCGACCGGGCGGCGCTGCCTCTCACGCCCGGCTGCACTCCGGCCCAGGCCCTCGGCGATGGCGAGGATTTCGAAATCCTCTTCGCCATCGAACCCGCCCGCGTCGAGGAACTCCTCGATGCCTGGCCCTTTCTCGAGCTGCAACTCACCCGCATCGGCGAGCTGGTCGAGAGCGGTGCCGGAGACGTCCTGAGCGGCGGCTGGGACCATTTCCCGAGCCGGTGAAATCTCAAGCGCCCGCCGCTTCGCGGATGTAAGCGGAGTCCGAAGCACCGTGCGTAGGTAATTGCTACGGCGGTTTCATAAGTGTCATAGTTCGGAGATCTATGACACCTATGAAGTCAGGCTGCCTTACGAACCTCTCTCCCGCTGCGGGCTTTGAGCCAGTTGGCCGGGGTCAGGGTGATGGCGTCCTTGGCCAACATACCGGGCAGGCGGGTGAGCACGTCGGTGAGGTATTCCTTGGGGTTGATGCCCAGGCGACGACAGTTTTCAACGATGGTGTAGAGGATGGCGCATTTCTGACCGGACTCTTCGTTGCCGAGGAACAGCCAGTTTTTGGCTCCGAGCTTGGTGGGGCGAATGGCGTTTTCCACAAGGTTGTTACAAATTTCAACCCGGCCATCGCCAAGATAGGTTTCGAGGTTGGGCCATTGGTTGATGGCGTAGCGTATGGCTTTGCCGAGTTTGGTTTGGGGCAGGATGGAACTCCGGAGGCCGAGTTTGTCGATGGCTTTCTTGAGCCGCCGATGAATCATGTGGCTTTCGGCGGCGCGCACGGCCTGCCGCAGGGCGGGGCCGGCTTTGGTTTCGCGCAGGCGCTTTTCGATGTGATAGAGGTGGGCGAGCTGGCGCAGGATCCAGCCGACGAGGCGGGGCGATTGTTCGGTGGCTTCAAAAAATTTCCGCCGCACGTGGGAGTGGCAGCCCATGAGTTTGATCCACGCTTTGTCTTTGGCCCAGGATGGGTAGACGATGTAGCCATCGCACTGGATGATGCGCAGCAGGGGGAGGATTTTTGGATCGATGGGTTCCTCTGCCTCGGAGGCTTCGGTTTTTTCAAAGAGTCCGGTCATGCCTTTGGCGTCGCGTCCGTCATGCCAGTGGTAGAAGACGGTTCCACCGGGAATGTTAGATGTCCAGAGGTAGCCGGTTTGGGCTTTGCCGCTGCCGGGTTGGAGGTATCTGATGGGGGTTTCGTCGATCTGTCGGTAAAGTGCTCCCCAGTGTTCGTATTGGATTTCGCGGTAGATGATGGAGAGCCAGTCGGCGGCGAGCAGGGCCCAGTCGCAGAGGGTTTTGCGGTGGATGTGCACTCCCATGCGGGCGAACATTTCGGCTTGCCGATAGTAGGGGAGGTGGCAGACGAAGCGGTTGTCGATCACTTCGGCGATGAGACCGGGGCTGGCGATGCATCGGTCTTGGAGGGATGGCGGCAGCTGGTTGATGAAGGGCTTGGCGGCGGGGTCATTCTTGCGGACGAATTTGCCGCGGACAAGTTGGATGCGGAGGAACTCGGCAGGTTTGTAGTGGAGTTGCTCGCGCACTTCTTCGCCGATGCGGCGGAAGTCGCTAGGGTTGAGCAGGACTTCGGGCGGATCGAGTTCTTCGCGGACGATGGGAAGGTGGTCGGGGATGCGTGGGGCGCGGGTCTTTTTGGAGGCTTTTTTGTGAGCGGGGATTTCAGCCGCCGGTCCTGGGTCTGCGGGAACGGCGGCGAGGGCTTTTTTTGCGAGATCGCCTCCGAGCATGAGTTCGAGCTGGGCGGGATCGAGCTTCTCACTGGATTTTCCGAATACACGACGGCAGAGTGCGTCGATGGTTTGCTTGAGGATGACAATCTGGGCGGCCTGGCGCGCGATAACCTCGTCGCGCTGGGCGATCTGGTCTAGCAGGTGTTGTTTTTTCTCGCGGTCCATTTACTATATTTATAGTAGCAATAGCCATGCCAGATATAATATTATAATCCGTAATTTTTACCGGATCTCATACCACGGTCGCTGGCAGCCGTCACGCATGTCGATGCCGTCTAGCAGCAGCGCAAGAGCGGTGGAGTTGAGGCGGAGTTTTCCGTCTTTGACATCAGATGGTTTGGGCCATGAGAAGGTGCCTTTTTCAAGTCGCTTTGCTAACACCCAGAGTCCGCTGCCATCCCAGTAGAGGATCTTGAGTAGAGTTCGGCGCTTGTTGGTGAAGGCATAGATGGACCCGCTTTTGGGATCCTCCATCAGCCGGGTGCTCACCGCGTCATGCAGGCCGTTGAAGCT
>JAYWDF010000649.1:0-4622 GCA_043779985.1 Akkermansiaceae bacterium
TAGAGCGAGGCCGCAGAGCTCGCCAGGCTGCCGACGCCTTTGACGAGGTTACTGCCGGTGCGAATCAGGGCCCCGGGAAGGCCACAGGAATTCAGGGAAAACACCAGCGCCGCGAGCGAGGACCATTGAATGAGACGTTTCATGGGGCGAAAGCATGGGCATGCCGGGGGTGGAGTCAAGCCGCCCGAAGCCGAATCGCAATCCGCGCGATGGAGGTGCGTCAGGCCGGGAAGCCACCGGCTGCACGGGTTTCAAAAAACAAGGTGAGCTCTTGGCGATTGTAGGTCAGGTGGGTCCTGGTGATCAGCCCGAGACCGGACTCAGCGGCGGAGCTCACCGCGAATTGATAGAGCTCGTTGATTTCCTGGAAGCTGGTGACGCCGGGAGTTTTCAAAGTGAAAATCACGAGGCCGCCGGGTTTGAGATTTTTGGATAGCCGGATGACTTGCCGGATCGACTCCCGGGCGTCGCCATTCATATCCGAAAGAATAGCGTCATACTGCATGCTTGAGTTCGGCTTGAAGCCGGCCACGTCGAGCAGGGCGAAGACGAGATTCGGCTGGCGGTCCAATCGCTTGTCGAGCGGCGCACGGTCGATGGCCGTCACCTTATATCCCCTGCCGAGTAGCTCGGAAGTCATGCCGCCGGGGCTGGCTCCCAGCTCGAGCCAGTGGCTGCCCTTGCGGAGCGGTGCCCGGAACATTAACAGATAGTGAAGCGCCTCGGCGATCTTGGCCCCGGCGCGGCTGATCGTATCGGGCGAGTTCTGGCTGATATATTTCGTGCCTCCCGGATAGAATCCGTTGGAATCCTTCGGGCTCTGCATGCCGCAAAAGAGGCCCTCCTTTCCGACGAGGCAAAACAGCGTCGGGAGCTCACAATTCTGAGCCTCCACGTCCTTGAACGCGGCGACGTCCGGCGGGAAAAGTTGCAGCGTTCTGCCGCGCAGATTGGAGGCGAGCGCCTTGTAATAACGGGTCGAGGAGCTGGGGTCGAGCTGCCCGACGAAGATCGCCTGCGGCTTGCGACCGGCGAATTTCCGGAACATGGCCTGTGCCGCCTTTTCGATAAATCCCTCCATTTCCTCAGGATTGCAGGGCCAAGCGTGCTCGACGGGCAAATTCCAGCGGATGAACTTGGATGCCTCCGAGTGAAGCACCGCCGCAGGGTCGGTGGTTTGAATCAAATAATACTCGCTCCCCAGCTTCTTGGAGATTTTCCCACGCAACCCTACAACAATATCCCCGGAAAATGCCTCAAAAACCTCGGAAATACGGATGAGCCAAGTGGCGGACGGCTGGGATGCAGGGGAATTCAAAATACGAAAGGGTGTGAACCGAGAGATAGCCGACCGGCAATGGCGGCGCAACTCCCGGTTTCTCCACACCAAGCTCAGACCACGTTCCGGAAGACTGCGGCAGCCTCCACCCCGTCCTCACTGACGAATCCGGGCGGCACTTGATTCACATTGCGCTCCAACCACGTTTCAGCCTCTTCCCGGCTCTGAAAGATCCGCAAGCGCTCGGTATTCTTCGACCAGTAAGCGAGCATACGGACGATCCCGTAGGTTGTTGAATTAATCGCCACAAATGCCAACCAGCCTCGCGAGCGATTTGCCTCGTGGCGCAGCACCAGCGCCAAGCGCAGAACATCGTTAGCCGACAGGTCCAACTCCGCGCCGCTGAAATCAATCAATCCATGATAGTCCGGGGCCCAACAGGGATCAGAGGCCATCGCCGAAATCACATCCTTCAAATCGCTCAGGCCGACCTTCCCCTGATATTCCTCAATGCGCATCCGCCGCTCGGTATCAATCCGGTAGCGACTTACTGTTCCCAAAGATAAACAATCAGATGCTAAAAATTTCATAGGGTTCCTTACTATCGGACCCCTCACCCATCCATTCGTTCAAAAAATCTGACAAAATCGGCACTATAACCGATTGTTTTTTAACATGTTACAGATTAGCTAAAAATACAGACTTCTTAATAAGATCCCGATAAACCCTTGAAAATACTAGCTAACATCATCAGAATCGAGGCATTTCACCCGGCCTATCCAGCCATAGCAGTCAGTAAAAAATCTTCCCCCTCCGTGGCTAGATCAGCGGCTGAGGTCTTCCTGGTACATCAGCTTGAAACCACTCTGATGGAGAATGCCCACGGCGAACTCGTAGTCCTCCACGTGCATCGCCAACATCGAGCGGCCTTCAGGACTCGGCATCAAGGCGTAGGCGAAATCGATGTTCGTCTCCGCGATCATCAAGGTGTCGAGGCACTGGAGCAGCCCGGGGCCGGCCTCGCGCATCGCGATGACTACCAGCTCGCAGGTGGTGTGAGGAATCCCTTTTTCCATGAACAAATGCTCCGCGCCGTCCGGATCCGAGACCACGATCCTCGCCACCGTCGCATCGCGTGAATCCTGAACGCTCAGGCCGATGACCTCGATCCCCTGGGTCCGCAACAGCTTGACCATCGCAGCAAGGGCTCCCGCTCGATTGGGTAACAGAACGGAAAATTGGCGAACAGGCTCGCCGTGGTCGATGATGGTGTCGGACTCCATAAAAGGCAGTCTATCTTAACCGCGCGGACCGCGCAAGGGGATCGTCTGCACTCCGCCACTTGCCACATGCTGGATCACCACCTGATTCGGCCGGACTGCGGAAATCAAATATTCCGCACCGTCGGCCCCTTTGAAGCGTTGCCCGGGAGCGGCGACATATCGCTTACCGCTAGCGGCATCCTCCACGAGTGCGACGGGATCGTGAGCATTTGAAGGAACCCCGGAAATCCACTCGCGGGTAGCACCCGTGGCTTCATCGCGGACATCCACCACGGAGATTTCCGCTGGCCTACCAAGGTTCACCTTGCTGTCCTCCATCCGCCGCTGGACTCTCATCACCATCAGACGCGACCCGGGAATGGGATCACCCGCCCGCAGCTTCACCTCGCGCGAAGTCTTGCCTGCGATCCTCACGGTGGCCGTATCCCCCTGGACGGTTTCTACCCGAATCGGCACTTCCTTTTCCCGGTATTGCCGCATGACTAACGGAGGCATGGCGAATGGCTCATTCCCCGCCACCTCGCCCGAACCGTCCCGCGCAGCCTTGCTTCCCCGGTCTGCCTCACTGCTCACCGGCTGGCTGAGGATCTCGCCAGCGATCGATGTGGCGGCCTCGTGTCCCGGCCTGCTCCGGGTGCCCCCCGTCACGCCGGGTGCCGCTGGGTCCGACGGATTCCTTGCCACAGCGGCATCGACCGAGGCATCCATCGACTTGCCAATTTCAGCAGGAGTTTCCAGCGCTAGGTCTCCGGGCAGGAGATCGCGCGTGATCATTGCCGCGATGTCCGGATGACCCGCCGCAGTGGCGATTTCCGCAGCCGTCCGTCCGTCGGGGTCGGTGGTGAAACGGCTGGCACCGATGTCGAGCAGCAGCTTCACCGACTCTGCGTGGCCATTCTCCGCAGCGATCATCAAGGGAGTGCGACCGTCATCCATCCGGGCGTAGACGGATGCGCCGAAATTCGTCAGAGCGTCGATCATGTCCGTCCTGCCGACCAAAGCGGCGAGCAGAAGCGCCGGATCAAGATCGCCCCGGTCATAGGCCGCAAGCTCCGCCACCGCACCGGGTTTACCCTCGCGGACGGCGAGCATCAGCGGCTTGAATCCATCCTTATCTTTCAAGCGCGGATCCGCCCCTTGGCGCAGGAGCCAGCGCACCATTTCCCGCTGGTCAGCGAGCACGGCCACCATCAACGGAGTGCGCTCCGAAGCCCCAAGCAGATCGATCGGCAGCCCGCGATGGAGCAAATAATCCGCCGACCCTTGCGCCCCGCCAACCGCCGCGGCATGGAGCGCGGAGTCGCCCTCGGCATTCCGGGTGTCCGCCGCGAACCCGGCGGAAGCGAACTTTTTCAAGGCTGTCACATCATTTCCGCTGCTGGCGCGAAACCAATCCTCAGCGGTGAGCTTGTAGCCCGCCTCGCCGAGGTCCGACTTCACCGTCTCCCTCTGCTTCTTGCAGGCCGGAGACACTAGCAAAAGCGTTACAAGCCCCGCCCCACTCGCCACGTTTCCCAAAAACCGTTTCATGAGGATGTAAATACTTCGGTTTTCCTAAATATTCAATCCCGAAGCTTCCGCCGGCCGGATCTCTACAATCCGGCACTCGCCGTCGTGAATGCGAAAGCGGATATTACAGCCACAGAGCGATGCACCAAAAATCCGGGAAGAGTCAGCCGTCTGCGTCGCGGGCCGGGGATCGAGAGCGAGAACCTCCAGCACCACCGCACGTGCCCGCGTCGGCAGGGCCTCGAAGGCACCTAACGAGCCAGGGTCTACCGCCACCCGGAGCCGCGGGATCGCCTCTGCCGCGAAGCCGGCCACCGCATCCGGCAGCGCCTCGGCGTACGGCAGATACGGCTTCACATCGTAAACCGGCGTGCCGTCGAGCAGATCCAAGCCGGCTAGCAACAGCACGGGCCCATCCGCCGGCGTCATCTCGATCCCCTCCAATCTCACCAGCGAAAGGCCGAGCCCGTTAGGACGAAAGGTCGAGCGACTCGCAAAAACCCCGATCCGCTGCTTCCCCCCCAAGCGCGGCGGGCGGACGGTCGGTTTCC
>JAYWDF010000650.1:0-4609 GCA_043779985.1 Akkermansiaceae bacterium
AAAAGATCGAGAATCAGGCTGGTGTTTGAATTGATGATGGTCTGATCTCCCCTGCCGAAAAATTCCGAACTGTCCGGCCGCGCCGAGCTGACGCCCGAAGGGATGGGAATATCGTGAACCTCCAGATCGGTGGTGTTTTGCAGGGTCAACGAGGCGAAAATGTCCTGCCCGTGGACCGGAAGATCCCCTTTCAGCACACTCTGATAGTAAGGGTGCCAGAGGTAGGGCGTCCGTCTCTCGTAGGGAGTTTCTGCAACACGTTCGTCCAGATAACGATTCCATACCCCGGTCGCAATCCGGTAGCGGTCCTGCACGGCAGTAGTGTTAGGCGGCATTTCGGAGGGTTCGTAATGTCCGGCGTGCCAGTTCTCGGAAATACGCTCCTCGTAACGGACACCTTTTCTTGGCAACACAAACGGTTCCCCGATTTCCGGTTCGTAACGATCGACCGGTCCCTGCACCAGTTCAGCCCCAATCTGACGCTGCTCCAACCCCTGGCGGGGCAATTGCAGATCATTGGGGATTGGAGGAACGAACTTGGGAAATTCCTTCGGGCCGCCCGCATCCCGCCGGAAAAACTGGTCATCGTGGAAACCTGGATCGTCTTTGAAGAATCGCCCGATCCCCTGAGCGGTCGCAGCTTTTTCGGCGAGGCCCCCGCCCTTTCCCGGCGTGGCAGTTTTTCTAGCGCCATCGATCCCCATTCCTGGATCAGGATTGAATTGCGCCGGCGGCAGCAACGATTCTCGATCGATGGTGATCTCCTCCTTGATCTCAAAAACCGGCAAGCGGGGCTCCGGCGCGGGATTCACGCTTGGATCGGGGGAGAACGAGTCGGGACTGGCCGGCACGACTCCGGCTAAATTTTGCTGGGCGGTGAGACGATCCGAACGCTCCTCACCGTTGACCATATCCCATTCCGCTGTCCGCTGATGCGGCGGCTGATAACAGGTCGTTAACAGGACGCTCGAAGAGGCGGCCAAAAGTCGACTGGCTGTTTTGAAAAATCCGTCGCTCATGGGTTCACAACTTCCATTGATTGAGGATCACCGGCCCGGCTCCGCATCGATGTGCGATTTTGCCAACCGATCCAGTTTGTTAACGAACTCGTCAGCCGTGGCGGCCTCAAAGCTCTCCGGCGGCTTCGCTGCATTGAACAGCTCGTCCAGCAGGCTCTTCGCGATCACCCGTTGCTGTCCGGATGCAGCAAGGGACTCGTTCAGGCGATCCATCGCCAGTGCCAGGCGTTCGGCATAGTAGCCGATGGCCCACGAGCGGTATTCCCGGGCCACCGCGCTGAACGCATCGGGCTGAAATGGAGCCCGGTTGCCCATCAACCTCGCCAAGATCGAGCGACTTTGTTCAGGACTCATCGGTGCGCTGGATATGCGCTTCGCAAATTCATCCGCCGAGCGGACCAGATCCTTCGCCGAGTCATCCCAGCCGGTTTCCGTTGCTTTCAACAAAGCTCTGACGGCCTCGATCTCGGCGGCCCTGCGTTCACCGGGTTCACGATTGGCTTGCGCCGCAGCCTCGCGCAAAGCCACGGCTTGTCCTACAAGCCAGGTTTTAGCACTGGAAAATCCCTTGTCCTCGCGCCAGTGCTTGGGCTCAGCGACCAGCAGGCCATCGAGCTCGAAGACCAAGGGCGGGTGTTTCGCGTTCACAAGCAAGTCGCTCAGATTCTGGTGACAGGCGACACAATTGTTAGCCCGCTGGTAGGCGCTCCCCAATTGCCGCAAGCCAAGCCGCGCAAGCGCGTCTTTCGGGTAATCCGGGCGGGTATGTGAAAGCAGCCAATTTTCCGCCGGACCATGGCAATTGGCGCAGGAGACACCGCTGTCCACCTTGTGCCCTTCCGGAACTGGCGCAAGCCTGGTTGGCGGCACTTGCTGCATTGGCGAGTGGCAAATCGTGCAGCGGGTCGATTCCGCAGCGTTTTCGATCCCAAGCTGTCTGGCCATCGCCTTGGAGCGTCCGTTTCCAAGGGTGGCGGAGGCTTCAAGATGGGGATCAAAACGCTTGAAAATAGTGTAGGCCCCGCGGTCAAGCCCTGCCCCACCATGGCAACCGCTTGTCATGCAGGTCTCGGAACCAAGCACCTTTGCCGTGCCCGACGGGTCCCCTACCCCGACTTCCGAAAGGCAGGCTGAAATCATAACAGTTAAGAATAATTGCTCCTTCCTCACTCAAGTTGATTTTTAAGATCTCAAGGGGTCATGTGGCAAGCTTATATGGGAGAATAGACACCCTCCCGGGACCCGACTTCCAGCGAGCCACCCGCTTGGACCTAAGTTGCTATCTTTCAGCAATTTAAGATCAAATAACCCCGCTTCAAGCAACCAGCGCTTAACAACGTGAACCGAGCCTTCCGAGTCGCGGATCGTCAGTGCCGCAGTGTCCGCCCTCCGAAGCCGGATGACCTGAGGGCGCTCGGTCGTTCGCGACAGAGAACCAGCGGGAATAAATCACCAAAATCCTCGTTCCCTGCTTGTGCCCGGGGCCGCCTGTCAATAGCTTGGTGCTTGATGCGGGACGGTCCAAATTCTCTATTTCAGTCAGGCGACGCAAACGCGCCGACCGGTCAAGCAGCGCTCCTAATTTCTCAACAAATTTCCGGGGGAAAACCCGGTTCGCAAACGATTTCGTAAATTCATCCCCGACACTAAGAATGTGAATCACGAGATTTTTATACGTTCGGCGCTTTCGAGTCCCCTCCTCACGATCGGGGTGGCCGGGGGCGTATTAATGTTAGGATACGTCGCCACCCAATGGTGGACGTTGACTGCCAGGTATCGTTTCGAGGCGAGACGTCACCGGCTCGAACTCGACGCGCTACAACGAAGAATCGAGATCCTTAACCTCAAGGCGCAGGCGGCGCCCGAATCCGCATGGAATGGATACCGCAAATTCACCGTTTCCAAAAAAGTGGAAGAATGCAAGGACACCTACTCATTTTACCTCACTCCACACAACGGCCGCCCGCTGCCACCGTTCAAACCCGGACAATATCTAACTTTCGAACTGCACCCCTCGAACGCGGCCAAACCTTTGGTCCGCTGTTATTCCCTCTCGGACGGTGCTCTGAGTGACGACCATTATCGGGTCACGATCAAGCGCGCGTTGCCACCGGAGAACGAACCCGGGATCCCGCCGGGTCTTGTTTCCACCTACTTCAGTGATCAAGTAAAAGAGGGCGACATTCTCAACGTGAAGGCTCCCAGTGGACGGTTCTTTCTGGATGTCGAAGTCGATCGCCCCGTGGTCCTCATCTCCGGCGGCATTGGCATCACGCCCATGCTGGCCATCGCGCGCCTGCTGACCCACGTCAAAGACAAGCGGGAAATCTACTTTTTCTTCGGCTGCCGCAACAGCATTGACCACATGTTCCGCGATGAGGTCATCGAATTGCAAAAAGCCAATCCGAACATGCGGCTCCACATCTGTTACAGTCGCCCACTTGCCGAGGATGTCCGGGGCGAGACTTATAACCACGAGGGCCGTGTCACGATTGATTTGATGAAGGAGATTTTGCCTTCAAGTAATTACGAATACTATCTCTGCGGTCCCGGAGCATTCATGGACGCCCTCGTCCACGGCCTGTATGACTGGGGCGTGCCGAAGAAGGATGTGAAATTCGAAGCCTTCGGCCCGGCCACCGTCAAGAGCGGGCCGCAAGAGCCCCAGACTAAATCCGAGACGAGTGATCAAGCGGTGATGCTGATCGAGTTCGCCCGCTCCGGAAAAACATTACCGTGGGATCCCGGGATGGAGAACCTCCTCGAGTTCGCGGAGAAAAACGGGATCACCACCATTGAAGGAGGTTGTCGCGCGGGTAGTTGCGGAACTTGCCTTGTGGCGATCAAGCAAGGCAAGGTCGAATACATTCTGGAACCAGGTGCTGCCCCGGAAGAAGGCGCCTGCCTTACCTGCATCTGCCGGCCAACAGGGAAAATGGTGATCGATGCCTAAAGCACTGAGTTATGGCAAAATCTGATAACAATCTGGCAAACATCACTCGCCAAGCGGCCCGCCCGAAGCGATGGGATGATCCGCTGGATCCCGCGATGAGCGAGGCCACGCTGGACATGCTGCTAGCAACGGAACCGTTCGCCAGCATGGATGAGAGCGCATTTCCCGCCGCCACTCCGCTGCGCGAAATATTGCGGGCGGACACGGCCGTGCGCGATTACGCAGCCGGAGAAATCGTCCTGCGCAAGGACGATTACGGAACCTCCGCCTTCCTGGTCCTGGAGGGCGAGGTCGATGTGATCCTGCGCCCGGATATCGATCCCCAGCTTCTGGGCCGGGCACCCAGTGTCAAAAAAAGCTTCATCGGACGTCTCGCCCAATTGTGGAACAACAACCCCGAACCGGAGGGATGGAGCAATAAATCCCCGCGTGCGAGCGACAATCTCAAAGGTTCCATCAACAAGGGACGTAGTTCCGTTTATCTACAAGATTATCCACAGATCGTTTCCGATGTGCAGACCGTCGCTCTGAAAAAGGGACAGTTGTTCGGGGAAATTTCAGCGCTCAGCCGCATGCCGAGGACCGCCACCGTGGTGGCATCCACGGCGCAGGCCCGCCTGCTGGAATTCAGTTGGGA
>JAYWDF010000651.1:0-4607 GCA_043779985.1 Akkermansiaceae bacterium
CAAGTCTTCCAGCGCCTTCGGAACGGCACTCGGGAAAGCCTTGAGATTGAGCACCGTGGCCACAAGTTCGAGGTTCCAAAGCACAAAAATCCCCACTAGGATGATCACCGACATGAAATTCCAATCGCTCATTGCGCCTATCATGCACGGCTCCCGACTTCCGACAAGTGCGGCGCTTGGCGCGGTTTGTCTCATTTCCCTGAACAGTTGCGTCAGCCTCATCGCGAAGAAGAACACCTACGGCGCGGACGTCGCCTCCCCCGCGGTGCGGGTCAATGGCGCGGACATCCGGATGCAGGTGAAACCGGAAGGTACCGATGGCGGCAGTTATGTGGTGAGTGCGATGGTGGTCTCCGCCGCTGTAGCCACCTTTGACGGTCCATTCCGCTGGCGACTCGAAGCGACGGCCCCCACCGATGGCCCGGAGTATTTCGTCGTCCACCGGATCCGCACCCGCACCGGGAAGACCCAACGCGATGAGTGGTATCCGGTGGCCCACTTGGGAAAACGAGCCGATTTCAAGCGCTCCAAGGGGGATGCCACCGCGAGTCGCGCGGTGTATTCCATCCCCGGCCTGCTCGTGGTCAAGCCGAAGGTCGACGGGCCGTTGGAAGTGTTTGTCGATCTCACGGTCGTCGCGCGGGGGCGCTCGGAGCGCAAACTGGTCCGCTTCCGCATGGATCCCTCGCAAAAACGCCAGGATGAATTCATCTTCGTGCCCACTGAAATCGTCAAAAACATCGGGAAATCGCCTGCGGAGTGGGATGAATCCGGTTGGGATTGAGCGTTGCCTTGGAGCAAATCCAGACCTAGACTCTGCAAACCCGCATGGTGAGTATCTCGTCCTTTCGCCGACTTTCACTGGTCTCGTGTCTCGCGACATTGCCGATCTGTGCCCAAGATAAACCGACGCCTGTCATCGCGTCCAACAGCTCCTCCACCGAGGCACCCGCCCGCAATGCGGCGGATGGCGCCATCAGCACCCGCAAGGATGCGCGGACGATCACGCTGAAGATCCCCGCTCCCCGTGGCCAGATCGTGGACCGGGAAGGGGAGCCGTTTGCGCAGAACCGGATGGCCTATCAAGTCGCCCTGCAGTTCCGCCAGTTTGAAAACGCTGACCGGGATTTCGTCATCAACTGGGCCCGCACCCGGCTCGATGCACTGCAACTTCTCGTCAAGAATCCCGTCACGAAATCGGATGACGAAATTTTCGATCACTATCGGAACCGGCGCTGGCTGCCCTTGTTGGTTTCCGGGCAGATTGGTGAAAAGGAAGCCCGCGGAATCGAGTCCAAGCTCACCTCCGGCCTGATCCTGCACCCGATCTACCGCCGGATCTATCCGGAAGGCGAGTTGGCCGCGCACATCATCGGCTACTCGGGCAGCGTTGGGAAACTGCCCACCGGACCGATCAATTTCAACGAGCCGCTGTGGGAGGAATCCGAGGGCCGCTCCGGCTTGGAAAAAATCTTCAACACCCAGCTCACCGGTGATCCGGGGATGAAGCGCTTGTTGTTCGACGAGAACGGCAACAAGCTGCTTGAAGAGCAGGTAAAGCGTCCGCGTCCCGGTGGGACCGTCGTCACGACGCTCAATCTCCGCTGGCAGAAACTCGCGGAGAACACCCTGCGCAATGGCTGCCGCCGCGGTGCCTTCGTCGTCATCGATGTGGTCACCGGTGAGGTGCTGGTCATGGCCTCGCGGCCGTCGTTTGATCTCAACAATTTCATCCCTGGCATCAACGAAACGGATTTCAAGGCGCTCGAGGATGATCCCTCGCAACCCCTTTTCGGCCGGGCCTTCCAGTCGGCCTATCCACCGGCCTCGTCCTACAAGCCGATTGTCGCCATGGCGGCGCTCAACAACGGAACGGTGACGGCGACTTCCGAGATCTACTGCCCCGCCGCCATCACCATCGGCAGGACGGTGTTTAACAACTGGAGTAAAATTCCCGAGGGCTCGATCAATGTGAAGCGCGCGCTCGCCCGCTCCTGCAACACCTGGTTCTATCAGGTCGGCATCGACGTCGGCCCGGCGGCTTTTCTCGGGCTTTCCCGGCGGCTCGGGTTCGGCGAGCGCACCGGACTTCCGCTCATTGGTGAGAGTCCCGGTCTGGTGCCGAGCGACGAGTGGATGCTGAAAAACGAAAACCGCCGGATTCTCGATGGCGACACGGCGAACTTGTCCATCGGCCAAGGCAGTTTACTCGCCTCGCCGCTGCAGGTCGCGCAGGCCATGGCCGGCATCGCCAATGGGGGCGCGCTGCCGAAGCTGCAACTGATCCGCCAGGTTCAGGATACCCGCGGGCGGGTCATTCAAGCCCCGATTCCCGAACGGAAAAACTGGCTGGGAGTGGATAAGAAATCTGTCGAAGTCGTCCATGACGGCATGCGCGACGTCGTGAATTCCGGTGGCGGGACGGGCAAGAATGCCGCCCTGAGCTACACGACCCTTTGTGGTAAAACCGGCACCGCCCAATGGGGGCCGAAGGCGAAAAATCAACGACTCGCGTGGTTCGCCGGATTCCTGCCTCACGAAAATCCGCGCTACGCCTTCGCGGTGCTCTACGAAGGCCGCGCCGGTGAAACAGTCTCCGGCGGGCGCATGGCGGCCCCCATGGTTCACCGCTTTTTTGAAGGTATTAAGGACGACATCAAGGATAGCATCGTCCCGCCGAAGAAGGCCTTGATCGTGATCGATGAAGCCACTCCGAAGCCGGATCAAGACAAGGAGCCGATTGCTCGGGATCCGGACGACAATTCGACTCCCGTGGACCAACCCGTAGGAGGCCCGCTACGGGCGCTTCCGGTGAGACCGCTGGACGCCAGCGAGGGAACGAGCGGTGGTGAAGTGACCGATGATCCGATCGAAGAGGTGGTGCCGGAGAAGCCTCGGGCCATGCGCGCGATCCCGGTCGGCCAGGACGAGGTGATCGAAGACGGGGTGGACGAACCCTAACGAGGCGATCGGCGAAGGTTCCGTGCTGGCCCGGATTCTGCGCCAGTCAGCAGCTCAGTGTTGAGCCCGGTTACGGCTAGATTTGCACGGCTATTTCCGCAGGGAGAGTGCGCACGAGGTGGATTTGGTTTGCGGATCTCAAGAAATCCGTGCCACCATGATCAATGGGTCAAGTTTTCATCCCCCGGTTTTCCATGAACACTTTTTTCACCGGCAGCGCTGTGCGACAGCGCCTGACTGAATTTCTCGGTGGTGAGTCGCAGGCCCACGCCACGGCGGTGTGCCTGACGCACCCGGATGGTTTTCTGTTCGACCGCCGCGAGTTACGGCCCCCCGCCGAATTCCACTGGTTCCTGGAGCGGGATCTGGATGTCTCCTGCTCGCTCGCCGATTCCAAGTCGGACTTGCTGCACTTGGATTTGGAATACCTGAATTTTCTCTCACCCGCCGAGGCCTATCTCGGTCCCGTGCGCTGCTTTGAGCTTCAGGAACCCGTCGTGAAAGTGATCGAGGGGCCGCTTCTTGAATGGGGCATGCGGCCGCTGCATTTGATCACCGGCCAAGGACATCATTTCGTGTGGCGGATCGGGAGAACATCGCCACTGGCCTAAAGGATTCGGAAGCTAAGTCCCGGCTCCGGAGTTGGTCGCGCTTTGCATGGCGAGGCTGCCGCCGATTCTAACGGGTGCGATCGAAGCGAAGGACCAGGCCTTTTTTTCCGCGTTGGCCTTGTTGATCGAGTTCCTTGCCCATCGCATCAAGGATAAGGCCGCGCCGCTGTTGGAGAACATGCTGGCGCACCTGATGTTCGGTTATGTGAGGGACATGATATATTTGTTAGTTGAGATCCGGACCAATGATGTGGGAACCTGTCTGGATACCGGCCACGCCCATCTGGCGCGGGAAATGGGCATGGCGATCCAAAAACTATCGAGTCATTTGAAAATGGTGCATGTCAACGACAACCACGGCGACCGGGATGAGCACCTCGCGCCGGGTCAGGGATCGATCGACTGGCCCCGGGTCATCAGCGAGTTGCGGTGGGTCCGTTTCCAGGGAGTGCTGATGCTCGAACTTTCCAGCACGGAACACGAACCCGTTGAGGCGTTCCTCGCACGTGCCGTGCAGGCTCGCGAATTCATGAAAAAGTTGTTGGTCACCCCATAGCCCGGGCAGTCGCACGATCCACCGTGCCGGGCTGGACCCCGATAAGTTCCGGAGTCACAAAGCGCGCTGCCAGGCTTGCGGGCTGTCACGGATCCGCCTGTTAGCAAAGTGGGGGTGGCGCGGGATCCACTCGGATTATTCGCACCACCCCCGGTTTCCCTCTCCTGTCTGGAGAATTGTTATCTCACGCGTCGAGCTTGAGGGCTGCTTTCTGCGCGGCGCTTTTCGCCTCGGTTTTCGTACCGCTTGAGCCGTCGTCCGCGGTGAGTCGCATGCCGACGGGTTTTGACACGCCGAACTCTTCCATCGTCACCCCATACATCACGTCGGCGCGCGCCATCGTCCGCTTCGAGTGGGTGACAATGATGAATTGCGAGTTGTCGATGAAGCGGTCCAGCACCTTGACGAAGCGGTTGATGTTCGACTCGTCGAGCGGTGCGTCGAGTTCGTCGAGCACGCAGAAGGGGCTGGGCTTGATC
>JAYWDF010000652.1:0-12578 GCA_043779985.1 Akkermansiaceae bacterium
ATCCAACCGATGCTGCCGACCATCGCCACGTGCAGGCCACTCACCGAGAAGGCGTGCAAAGTCCCGCTGTTGCGAAACGCCGCCACCAGCTCATCGGCATCCGGCGGTTGCTCACCGATGACCACCGCGCGGATCACCACCGCTTCCTGGGAATCCTCCGCCAGTCCAGCCGTGACGGCCGCGCGGAAGGCCCGGCGCAGCTTGGCTCCGAGCCGCGCGACATCGCCGGTGACCACCTCGCCATTGATCCAACTGGCGTGAAAAACCGCCGCCACGCCCTGACTGCGCAACCACCCGGCCTGGTCGAACTCGCCCGGATTCCGCATCACCGGCAAGGGGCCGAAATTCCCCCGCCCTGTCACTCGCGAGCCTGCGACCGGAGCCTCTCCCCGGCCTTCCCACCAGACGGTAGCCCCCGCATGAGAGCCGCCTAGCAGAACCGTCGGTGCCGCCCGGAACTCCCCTCCGCCTTTGCCATCCCTGAGCACCCGCCCTTGCATCCCGCCACCGCCCGAACCTAACAAACCACGTTCATCCGCTTTCCTCGCGTCATTCCGCCAGGTGAAAACGCCGAGCGCCAGCGCCCCGCAGGCCAGCCATGCCATACCGACACGCCACCCTCTCAAGCAGCCGCCGGCGAGTGCGAGAAGCGCAGCGAGAGCCAGGCCTGCTGAAAAATTCCTGTTGGCCAGGAGCACGCACCCGGCAGCCACCAGCGCGGCAAGGAACAAGGGATGGCGTGCGCAAAACGCCGCCGCTCGCCTGCGCCCGCCGTGTATCGATTTCCACATGGCCAAGGTTCCCGATCCAAGCGATTTCGGAACAAGAACCCGCGTGCGTTAGGCCGATTGATCGGGATTCCCCTCCGCCTGGTGCTGCGAGTTCCGCGCCATGAATTCCGCTTCCTCGGCAGCGGCCGCAGCGGCTTCATCGGCGACGTTCCATTCATGCAGCTTGTGGCTGGCATTCGCCGAGTGGCGGGTGCCGGGAAATTGCTCGATCACCTGATTCATGATGGCGACGGCCGTCGCACGGTTGCCTTCCACCTCGTCGTAGAGTTCCGCCAGGCGGAAAAGAAAGTAAGCGGCGTCATTGATCTCCCATTCCTGACTTTCCAAGGCGTGGCGGATCGTCTGGATCGCGGCGGCGGGATCGCCGAGGTTGGTTTTCTGAATTTTGGCGATTTCCACCCACGGCAAGCGGTTGAGCGGATCGGCGGCGGCGGCCAGCTTGAAGGCCTCGATCGCCCCCTCATAGTCGCCCTGTGCCATCAGCGAGCGGGCGTCGTGCATGACGTCCTTTTCCACCATTTCGCCGCTGTCGAACACGGCGTGGGTCGCGCGCTGGGCGAAGAACGGCAGGGCATAGACGACGAAGAAAATCCCGAAGAGACCGGCACTCAGGAAGGTGAGAAGAATCCCCTCGATGGTCCGCTCTCCCTCCTTGGATTGATGGAGCGTCTTCAACGCGGCGGCACTGCCATCCAGGTCGCCTTTGGCCTCGATGGCGTCGATCTGCTAGGTCAGATCGGCCATTTCCCTACCGGTCCGGGAAAACATCATCCAGCTTCCTGCCACCAGCGCTGCGAGCACCAAATACATGAACCATTTCATTATTCCTGAGAATGCTCCATCGCAGGCGGGCACTGGAAGCAAATTCTAATGAATCTTAGAGACGCCGGGCGTTGCGGCCCTCGTCGATGAGTTTCCAGAAGTGCTTGGAGTTCGCCAGCGCCTCATCCTCGGCCAGCGGCATCTTCGAGCGGAACATGAAATCCGAGAACGTCCCTTTGTGCAGCACCCGGTGCACAATGACCGAGCCTTCCTTCACCTCGAAATAGAAGCGGTAATCCTTGGCCCGGAAGCGATAGAGAATCCTGCCGTCGCGATCGATCTTGCCAAACCGCTCGCCGCTCAGGTTGTCGAGATCCTCCTTGCCGACCTTGAACTCCTCGAGCAACTCCAACTGCTCGAGCGTCCCTAATGAGGAAAGCTCCGCAGCGCTGATTTCGTTAAAAACAATCTGAAACACCCCAGCAGACTAGCGATGAACCGCGGCTTTGCCAGTGCGAAGTGCGCGAGCGTTTCCCGACTGAGGCAGCCGGGCGTCTTGCGATTTTCTGAAATTCGGGTTTGGGTATTCCGTGTCGGAATCCTACGCTTGCCATGTGGCGGGCGAGCATCTCGATGAACGATGGCGGACGGACGGTAAATTTTTCCGCGCTGGCGGCCGACGCGTGCGGATGAATGCGGTCACTTACGGGCCGTTCCCGGGCGGGTGGCCGGAGTCGTTCGAGGCGGATTTCTCACGCATCGCCGCGGCGGGGTTCAATGCGGTGCGCTTGTACCAGATGCCTGACTTGCGGCTGCTGGATGCCGCAGCGGCACAGGGCCTGAAAGTGTTTGGCGGGCTCAAGTGGGGGCAGAGCGCGGACTTTTTTGATGCACCCGGGATCTACTCGGCGGCGGTGGTCTCACTCACCTATCATTTGAAGGAAACGGCTGGCCACCCCGCCCTGGCCGGCGTCTATGTGGGGAACGAAGTGCCCGCGGATCTCGCGCGCTGGATGGGTCCGCTGAACGTACGCGAGGCGCTCGAAGGGCTGATCACCCTCGGCAGGGAACTCGCGCCCGAGCTGTTATTTGCCTACGCGAACTACCCGAGCACCGAATACCTGGAGCCAGAAAACGCCGATTTCACCGCCTTCAACGTGTATCTCGAAGACGAGTTGCCATTCCGCAACTATCTCAAACGGCTGCATCACATCGCGGGAGATCGTCCCTTGGTGATTTCCGAGTTCGGCTTGGATTCCCGCCGCAATGGTCTGGAGCGGCAGGCGGAGGTTCTTGGCTGGGCCACCCGCGCCGCGCTCGATTTGGAGTGCGCCGGGATGACCGTTTACGCGTGGAGCGACCGCTGGTGGAATGCCGGTGCCGAGGTGCTGGACTGGGACTTCGGCCTGATCGATCGAAATGGCGAGGCGAAACCCGCGCTCGCCGCAGTCCAATCTCCGCCGAGCCTTTTTCCACCCTCAGCCACCCGCTTGGTGAGTGTCATCGTCTGCACGCGCAATGGCCGCGAACGCATCGGCAAGTGTCTCGCGGCGATCCACCGGATGACCGGTGGCGGCTTCGAGACGCTCGTCGTGGATGACGGCTCGTCGGATGAAACGGCGAATTTCGTAGCGCATTGTTTCCCCTGGGTCGAACTCCTGAAACTGGAACCCTGCGGCCTGAGCGCCGCCCGCAATGCGGGTGCCGCGGCGGCGCATGGCGAGGTGCTGGCTTTCACCGATGACGACTGCGAACCGGACGAAGACTGGATCGCCCGGCTGCGCCCGCTATTCGACGACGGCCGTTTCGCCGCTGCCGGCGGGCCGAATTTACCACCGCCGCCGAGGACTTGGGAGGAAGCCGTCGTCTGCGCTGCCCCCGGTGCGCCCAGCCATGTCATGCTCGACGACGTGGAGGCCGAGCACCTGCCGGGCTGCAATCTGGCGGTGACGCGAGCCGCCTTCGACGCCATCGGCGGGTTCGATCCGCAGTTCCACACGGCGGGCGACGACGTGGATTTCTGCTGGCGCTTGCGGGACGCGGGCTTCCGCCTCGGCTTCGCTCCAGGGGCCTTCGTCTGGCACTGGCGGCGGCCGTCGCTTTCTAAATTTCTCGGCCAACAACTCGGCTACGGTCGCGCCGAACATCTATTGTTAGCAAAACACCCGGCCCGCTTCTCAAAATGCGGCGATGCCAAATGGCAAGGCTTCGTCTACGGCGGCGGCCCGGTCCGCGTGATGGCGGACTCCATCATCTATCATGGTCCGATGGGTGACGCGGACTATCAGGCGATCACCAACCGGATGCTGCCGCTGCGCGGGCTTGCAAAAGATTTCAACACGCTCAAATCCCGCATCGCCCTCCGAGCCGTCGAGTTTTTGCAACCCCGCCTGCGCGCCTGGGCAAGAAACCGGACGCTCTGCTTCCGCTCCAAAGGGACTCGGAGAGCGATCGATCTTGGACCTGCCGAAGAATTCACGATCGACTCTGCCGAGGGCAGGGATCACGGCTATTTCATCGGGATCCTCCTCGCGCAGGGATGGCTGCCCGCAGGCGAAACCGACCCTTGGGATCTCGAAAAAGCAGACTCGCGCATTCTGCTAGCCACGGAGCGTGGCGAGGGGATCGCCACGCGCTTCCTCGTCCGCGTCTGGGGCGAGGTGCCGCCCGAAATGGCGAGCTTGGTGAAGGACTCCACCCGTTTCGGAACCGCGCCCTAGCCCGAGCACCACGACGATTCCGGTAATCCCTCCGAAGCATCCTGAGCTTGGGGCCTCAGCCCGTATTTTCGGAAGTATGTCGTGCTTCTGAAAAGACTTGGGAAATCCGGGCGTAGATCCCTGCAACCGTGCTCTGGCCCTTGAAAGCCATCCGCGCCTCCGCACCCATATTCATGAAACCCTTCCGTTTTTTTCCCGGCATCGTCTGTTCGCTGGCTCTTGCCTTCTCAGTCTTTCCACTTGCTGCCGACCCCGAGTGGATCTGGACGGGCAAAGATGCGAAGAACGGAGAGAAGGCCACCTTTCGCAAAACCTTCAATATTTCCGGCAAGGTCAAGTCCGCCCGCCTCAATTTCACCTGTGACAACGGCGCTACCGCCTTCGTCAACGGCAACAAAGTTGCCGAAAATACCGACTGGGACAAGCCGTCCAAGGCGAAGCTCGACGACGTTCTCAAGCCGGGTGAAAATGAAATCCGCTTCGATGCTAACAACAGCGGTAATGTCGCCGGGCTCGTCGCCACACTCACCCTCAAAATCGCCGGCGGCGGCGAGGAAACCGTGATCGAGACCGGCCCGGACTGGCTGGCTTCCGCAACCGGCGGCAGCGAATCCAAGCCCGCCGTCGTCGTTGCCAAATACGGTGCCGGGCCATGGGGCAAAGCGCTCATCCCCAAGTCCGAGGACGACGACACACTCCCGGACACCACCCAGATCCAGGTCCTTCCCGGCTTCAAAACCGAGCGCATTTACTCCGTGCCCAAGGAACAGGAAGGCTCGTGGGTCGCCCTCACCGAGGATCCGAAGGGCCGCCTCATCGCCAGTGACCAATACGGTGGCATCTACCGGGTCACCGTCCCCGAGATCGGCTCGGATGCCGAAACAAAGGTCGAGTCCCTGACCCTCCCGAAAGGCCCGGGCGGCGAGACCATCGGCGGCGCGCACGGCCTCCTTTACGCCTTCGGCAGCCTCTATCTAATGAACAACGAGCTCAAGGGCAAAGGCATCTGGCGCTTGAAGGACACCGACGGGGACGACCAGTTCGACAAAGCGGAGCACCTTGTCAGCCTCGACGGCGGTGGTGAGCACGGCGCGCACGCCCTGATCCTTTCCCCTGACGGCAAATCGATCTTTTTCGTCAACGGCAACCACACCGAGCTGCCGAAATCGCTCACCAGCACCCGCCTCGTCGCCACCGCCGAGGACCACCTCACTCCGCGCATGTGGGATCCTAACGGCCACGCCAAAGGCATCCTCGCTCCCGGCGGTTACATCTGTAAAACCGACCCTGATGGAAAATCCATCGAACTCTTCGCCGGCGGCTTCCGCAACCAATACGATGCCGCCTTCGACGCGAACGGCGAGCTCTTCGCCTACGACTCCGACATGGAGTGGGACATGGGCACCCCTTGGTACATGCCCACCCGCATCAACCACGTCGTCAGCGGCGGCGACTACGGTTGGCGCTCCGGCTCCGGCCGCTGGCCCGCTTATTATGCCGACTCGCTGCCCGCCTCCGTCGACATCGGCCCGGGCTCACCCACCGGCGCGATCTTCGGCACCGGCGCGAAATTCCCGGCGAAATACCAACGCGCGTTTTTCGCCCTCGACTGGACCTTCGGCACCCTGTGGGCCATCCACAACGAGCCGGACGGCGCCTCCTTTAAATCGGTAAAAGAAGAATTCGTCGCCGGCAAACCGATGCCGTTCACCGATGTCGTCATCCGCAAGAAAGACGGTGCCATGTATTTCACCACCGGCGGCCGCAGAAGCCAGGCAGCCCTCTACCGCGTGACCTACACCGGCAGCGAGTCCACCGCTCCCGTCGCACCGATTCCACCGACCGCCGAGGCGAAACTCCGCCACCTGCTAGAATCGGACACCCCGGAAGCCCTCGCCAAGGCCTGGCCCGCACTCTCCAGCAAGGACCGCTTCCTGCGCTTCGCAGCCCGCACCGCCATCGAGCGCCAACCGGTCGCGAAATGGGCTGAAATCGCCCTTGCCGAGAGCGATCCCCAAGCGTCGATCGAGGCCCTCATCGCCCTCGCCCGCGTGGGCGACAAAGCGCTCCAACCGAAAATCTTCGTCGCCCTCGGACGCCTCGATTTCGCGAAACTGCCCAAAGAACTCCACCTCCCCTACCTGCGCGCCTGGCAGCTCGCCTTCACTCGGATGGGCAAGCCCGCTCCCGAGATTTGCGAAAAAATCGCCGAGCGCTTCGATCCGCTGTTCCCGAACCCCGACGCCTTCGTCAACCGCGAACTCGCCTCCCTCCTCGTCTCTCTCGACTCGAAAACCATCGTCGGCAAAGTCGTCCCCCTTCTCGCAACCGTCCGCGATTCCGACATCACCGCCACCAGCGACTCCGTCCTCGCCCGCAACGACAGATACTCCAAAGCGGTGGAGGGCATGCACGGAAACCGACCCAACCGCCAAGCGATCTTCTACGCCAACGTCCTCCGCGAAGCCCGCGCCGGCTGGACCCCGGAGCTGCGCAAAACCTTCTTCAGCTGGTTCCCCACCACCGCCGCCTGGAACGGCGGTAACAGCTTCCGCAAATTCCTCGACAACATCCGCGACCTCGCCCTCACCCACTGCGTCACCGACGATGCCGAGCGCGCCGCCCTCACGACCCTCGCCACCGCCGTCCTCCCCACCGCAGTGATTCCCGTGGTCGCCCCGAAAGGCCCCGGCCAAGCCTACACCGCGGACCAGATCGTCGCGCTCGCCGAGAGCGGCCTGAAAAAGCGCAATTTCGAGCAAGGCAAAGCGATGTTCTCGTCGATCCTCTGCATCAACTGCCACCACTTCGCCGGCCAAGGCGGCAGCACCGGTCCCGACCTCACCGGCTCGGGAAATCGCTACACCCTCCGCGACCTCACCGAGAACATCACCGAGCCCTCCAAGGTCATCAGCGATCAATATCCCAGCGAGATCATCACCCTCAAGAACGGCCAAACCGTCGTCGGCCGCGTCGTCGTCGAGGAAAATGGCAAGCTCTTCGTCATGACCAGCGCCTTCGCCCCCAATGCGCTCACCACCGTCACCGATGCCGACATCACCAACCGCAAGCCCAACCCGGTCTCCATGATGCCGCCCGGCCTGCTCAATGCCCTCAACCCGGACGAGCTTCTCGACCTCTACGCCTACATCCTCTCCGGCGGAAATCCCGAGGATCCACGGTTCTAAAAAGCGTTCTCCACTTGCGGCGCGGCAACCTGCTGGCTAGTGATGGGCAGATGCCGCTGCTGACCAAGGATTTCGACTACCACCTGCCCGAGGAGCTGATCGCCGCGCGGCCCCTCGCCGAGCGTTCCGCCTCGCGGATGTTAGTCGTGCACAGGGAATCCGGCGTGATCGAACACCGGATGTTCCGCGACTTCGCCGGATACCTCCGGCCGGATGATTTACTGGTCCTCAACGACACCAAGGTCATCCCCGCCCGCGTCTTTTCCGACGATGGAAAAATCGAGCTCCTCTGCCTCGACCGGCTGTCCCCGCTGGAATGGCGCTGCCTCGTCCGCCCGGGCAAGCGCATGAAACCGGGCCGCAGCGTGAGCATCGGCGGCACCTCGGGCACCGTCACCGAAGTCTTCGAAAACGGCGACCGCCTGATCCGTTGGGACGCGCCGGTGGACCTCGACAAGCACGGCCACCTCGCGCTGCCGCACTACATGGGCCGCGAGGACGAGCTGTCCGACCGCGATCGCTATCAGACAGTCTTCGCCCGCGAGGAAGGAGCCATCGCCGCGCCTACTGCCGGACTGCACTTCACACCGGAGCTGTTGGAGAGAATCGCCCACGCGTTCCTCACGCTGCATGTCGGCGTGGGCACCTTCCGCCCGGTCAGTGCGGAAGTCGTCGCCGAGCACATCATGCATTCCGAGCGCTACGCCGTGAGCGCCGCGACCGCGGAGCGGGTGAACGCCGCAGCACGCGTCGTCGCCGTGGGCACCACGGTCACCCGGGTGCTGGAGTCCATCGGCCGGCCGGTCCGCGAGCTGCGGGGCGAGACGGACATTTTCATCCATCCTCCCTATCAGTTCGGGGTGGTCGGCGGCTTGCTGACGAATTTCCATTTGCCGCAAAGCACCTTGATCATGCTGGTGAGCGCCTTCGCGGGGCAGGAACTGGTGATGGAGGCGTATCGCAAGGCCGTCGAGCAGCGTTATCGCTTTTTCAGCTATGGCGATTGCATGTTGCTTGTCTGAAGTTGATGCTGCGTGGAGATGAAATTACTCTCATGGAACGTCAACGGAATCCGCGCCGCGATCGCGAAGAACTTCGGTGAATTCGTCAGCACCGAGCAACCGGACATCCTTTGCCTTCAGGAAACCAAGGCACACGCCGAGCAAGTGCAGTTGCCCTTGGAACTCGCCGGCTATCACGCTTACTGGAACTCCGCGGAAAAGCCCGGCTACTCCGGCGTCGCCGTTTTCACCCGTGAGAAGCCCTTGGAAGTCCACATCGGCATGGGCCATGACGAACACGACCGCGAAGGCCGCGTGCTCACTCTGGAGTATCCGGAGTTCATCCTAGTGAATGTTTACACGCCCAATGCGCAAGACGAGCTCAAGCGCCTACCCTATCGCCTGAGCTGGGACGAGGCATTCCGCCGCCACGTCGCCCGGCACGCGATGAACAAGCCGGTGATTTTCTGCGGGGATCTGAATGTCGCCCATGAAGAAATCGACCTCGCCCGCCCCAAGGACAACCGCAAGAGCCCGGGATTCTCCGACGAGGAGCGCGCCAGCTTCGGGGAGTTGCTAGACGCCGGATTCATCGACACCTTCCGCCACCTTTACCCGGATCAGACCGAGGCGTATTCGTGGTGGTCCTACCGCGCGGGAGCCCGGCAACGGAATGTCGGCTGGAGAATCGACTACTTCGGCGTCTCCACCCCGTTCATCCACCGCGTCGCCTCGGCGGAGATCCTGCCACACGTGCTCGGCTCCGACCACTGCCCGGTGGGGATCACGCTGGTTTGAAAACGTAGTCCAGGACTTCAGTCCAATGCCTTTAAGGATTGGGAAGACCGGGCGCTTCTTTTACACCACCGGAGTTCCGGCCCGGCCGGAGTTTCCGCACGTTGTCCCCATCCGCCGAGGCCGGAACCACGTTGTGGTTCGATTCCTGGATCTCGGGCTTCCCAGGGTAGGCGTTCGTTCCTCACGCCAACCCTGGGCTGAAGGGCGAAACACTTTTGGTGTTGAAAACCACAGACCAATCCTTAAAGGCATTGGACTACATTTCCGCATGCACCAGCAACACGATCTCTCCCTTGGGCGCGTGGCTTTGGAAATGCGCCAGCACTTCGGCGGCGGTGCCGCGGTGGTAGGTCTCGAACTTCTTGGTCAACTCGCGGGCGACGCAAGTGCGGGCGAGCGGGTTGATTTCCGCTAGAATCTCCAAGGTGGAAATGATCCGGTGCGGGGACTCGAAGAAGATGCCGGTTTCCTCCGACTCCAGCGCGGCGGTGAGTGCGCTGCGGCGCTTGCCGGACTTCACCGAGAGGAAGCCGCCGAAGCGAAAGGCATGGCAGGGAAATCCCGAGCCGATGAGCGCGGTGATGACCGCGGACGGGCCGGGCAGAACTTCCAGCGGCGTGCCGGACTCGATGCAGGCCTGCACGAGACGGTAGCCGGGATCCGAGATGCCGGGCATGCCGGCGTCGCTGATGACGGCGATGGTCTCCCCCGCCCGGGCGGCGGCGATGAGATCCGGCGCGCGCCGGGCCTCGTTGTGCTCGTGCAGCGAGACCAGCGGCTTGCCGGAAATCCCGTGATGCGCTAACAACTGCCCGGAGTGCCGGGTGTCCTCGCAGGCGATGCGGTCGGCACTGCGGAGGATCTCGAGGGCGCGCAGGGTGATATCCGCAAGATTGCCGATGGGTGTCGGGACGAGAATGATGCGACCGGAAATTTCGGGGAGGGTTTCCATGAATTCAGGCGGGATCCATCCCGCGCTCCAATTGGGCGCGTTCCGTGGCGGAGATGAGCTTCGGGTTTCCTTGGTGATCCACCCTCACGTTGGTCATGCTGCCGAATGCGGCGATTTCTCCCGCGGCGTTAGAAACTTGAAAATCCCAAGTGATGGAGGACCCGCCAATCCGTGAAATCCCTAGCATTACCTCAAAGCGCTCGCCGCATTGAAAGGGGCGCTTGTAGTCGCAAGCGACCTTGACGCGCGGCCATCCGCCTTCCGCACGGTCGAAAACAAGTACGCCGCGGGATCGCAGATAGGTATGTTCCGCCGCTTCGACGTATTTGAAGATGTTCGGAAAGTGCATCCAGCCGCTGGCATCCGTATCACCGAATGCGATTTCCCCCGCCTGCCGATGCACCGGATTTTCCATGGGGAAACTCACTCGAACTTGCTGACGAGCACCGATGCGTTGTGACCGCCGAAGCCGAAGCTGTTACTGAGCGCGACCTTGACGGGCACCTCGCGTGCGACGTTCGGACAGACGTCCAGATCGCACTCGGGGTCCTGCTCCTCCACGTTGATGGTGGGTGGAATCACGCCGTCCTTGATGGACATGATGCTCGCGATGAGCTCCACGCCGCCCGCCGCGCCAAGCATGTGCCCGGTCATCGACTTGGTGGAACTCACCACAAGGCCGTTGGTGGCGTAGTCACCGAAGGCGAGCTTGATCGCTTTGGTTTCCGCAACGTCGCCGAGGCCGGTCGAAGTAGCGTGGGCGTTGAGATAATCGACGTCTTCCGGGTTCTTTTTCCCGTGCTTGAGGGCCATGGCGATCGCATAAGCCGGACCGCTGCCATCGGGCGACGGGGCGCTGAGGTGATAGGCATCCGCACTGACCCCGTAGCCGATGAGTTCGGCGTAAATGTGTGCGCCGCGCTTGAGGGCGTGCTCGAGTTCTTCGATCACCACCACGCCGGCACCTTCACCCATCACGAAGCCGTCGCGGTTCTTATCAAAGGGTCGTGAGGCGCGCTCGGGCTCGTCATTGCGGGTGCTGAGCGCCTTCATGCTGGCAAAGCCGGCAAGGCCCATCGGCAAGATCGCCGCTTCAGCACCGCCGCAGACGAAGGCATCCGCGTCGCCGAACTTGATGATGCGCCAGGCCTCGCCGATGTTATGGTTGGAAGTCGCACAGGCGGTGACGATGACCATGTTCGGACCGAGCAGGCCGAATTCCATGGAGATGATGCCGCTGGCGATGTTGGAAATCATCATGGGAATCGTGAACGGCGACACCCTCTTGGCCCCTTTGTTCAAATAGGTGGAGTGCTCGCGTTCAAGAGTCGCCAAGCCGCCGATGCCGCTGCCGACCATCACGCCGAAGCGACGGGGATCCATTTTGGAAACATCCACGCCTGAGTCCGCCATCGCCATTTTCGACGCGGCCACGGCAAGCTGCACATAGCGGTCCGAACGGCGGGCGTCCTTGGGCACACCGAAATAGTCGTCGGCGTTGAAATTTTTCACCTCGCCCGCGATTTTGCAATCAAACGGTGCGGGATCGAACTGGGAGATGGTTCCAATGCCACTACGGCCCTCCTTGAGACCGTCCCACGTGGTGGTAAGGTCGTTGCCAAGTGGGGTGATACATCCAATGCCGGTGATGACGACGCGTCGTTCGCTCATAATTTAGTGGGGCAGCTTGGCGGCTGACGAGCGACCACGCAAGCCTCATGATGATGTTACTCATTTGTTTTATGCTGAATGACTTACCCGCCGCAGTGCCCAGTCGCGGCGGCCACATGACCCGACCGATCCACGCGTGGGGTGCCAGGCAGCGGGCGTGATCGGCTTTCCGCCGAACCACCGCGTGAATGGGTTGCTCCTGAGAAAATTGCAGTGGAGACTGCGCCGCGCCCGACGACCCGAATCTTCTTCAGCACCATGAAAATCACCCGCACCCTCGCGACTTGCAAGACACCCGATGGTGCCCAGCTCACTCTCCACGAGCACGACGGCCACCATTTTCTCAAGGTCGCCGGACTGCAATTGATGAGCACCACCGCCTCGTCCTCCGATGAGCAGATGGCGGAGCTCTCTTGCGCCCACCTCCCGAAGCACCCGCGCATCCTCATCGGCGGGCTCGGCTTCGGCTTCACGCTCAAGCGGGTCCTCGCTCTAACCGGTTCGGACGCCGTCGTCGATGTCGCCGAACTCCTGCCCGAAGTGGTCGCGTGGAATCGGGAATTTCTCCACGAAGTGAACGGCAAGCTGCTCGACGATCCCCGGGTGCGGATCCACGTCGGCGACGTTTACGACCTCATCGACCATTGTGGCGATGACCGCTATCACGCGATCCTGCTGGACGTGGACAACGGCCC
>JAYWDF010000653.1:0-4571 GCA_043779985.1 Akkermansiaceae bacterium
AACATGAAGCGGACCATCCGTGGAATGCAGCCCACGCAAGCTCCTTACTACCCTCGTGCCGACGAAATGCCCCCGCAGGAATTCGTTCCACAGGAGCCAGTCACACCGTCACGGATCCAGCCTCGATTCAGCCGGGCTGGCAAGCATTGACGCGCTCAGAGCTGATAGAAATTTGTTTCACGTTAGCAGTCGGAATCCTCCCTCCCCCCTTGCTTAATTGGTTTGAGCCTCAACCAATCTCCAAATAATCCATGCAGTCCGCTTCACCATTTCTCGCAGTTCAGGAGCCGGCACCCCATCCCAAGCAGGCGGATATCTGGGAGTTCGCGGAGCTTTGCCTCCAGCAAACGGCAGAAGCGCTCCATCGGGCGCGCGCTGGAACTCCAGCGGAGATTTCCCAAGCGATCTCTGTCGCCCGCGAAGACCACGTGGCCGGCAGACCCGCTGATCTGCTTGAGGCACTGGCACGCATCCAAGGGCACGACGAAGAGCATCTGAGCCCGGTGATTCTCGAGCTCGGGAACAAAATCGCCGCCACGCTGACGCCATCTCCGCCTTTGATCCCTTTCGCTGGAAAGCTGATTGCACCCGGTGCCTTTTACGAGTCGTTCGACCACCTCCATAAAATCGCCCGGATTTTACTATCTCCGGTGATTTATGCCGAAGACACGGACTCGATCGGCACGGCATCGGCAAATCCGGTAGCAGCCGCGATTCTGGCTGAAGAAATCAGCCATACTGTATTCAAACGTTTCGGGATCCGCCCGTTCGTGACCGTCGCCCGCCTCGACTATGAGAGTTGGACTTTTCTAACCCGCAAGCATTTCGAGCTATGATTGAGTTTGACGGCATTTCATTCAATGACCTCATCAGCCGCCGTATCATGGGCGAGCTGGCCGGGCATGATCCCAGCTACGCAGAACTCGCGCAGGACCAGGTCCCTAACCGCGTGACGCGCTATAGCTTCATGGCAGCCATCGCCAAAATCAACGGTCTGCCATTTTTCCCCAAAGTCGCCGAGTTCTGCGACGGAACGCTTCACGCCACCTGCGATTCCACGGTGATGACCCGCGGGTTTTTTGCGCCGCTTTGTCTTTCCGGTGATGATAAGCTGATCGTAGCCATCGCCAACCCATGGAGTCCGCTGCCGGAAGAATACCTGGCACCCCGGTTTCCCCATCTCGAGATCATCAAGATCGTCACCCTTGCCACGGAGATCAGCCGCGCCATCGAGTCGATCGCGACCAATAACGGGCCCAGCCGCTCAGAGCTCGAAGCCATCGACGTGGAAGACATGGACGACGGGATCTATGATTTCGACGTGACCACGGATTACACCGAGCCGATGGCCCAACTGGTGGCCACCATCATGGCTGATTCGGTAAGGACCCGCGCCTCGGACGTCCACTTCAAGGTGGAAAAAGAATCCTTTTACTATGCCTTCCGCGTTGATGGAGACATCGGCGCGAAAGTGGAAATCCCGATGAAGCTCAAGGACCGGCTGGATGCCTTCCTTCTCAACTTGATGAGACTGCCCACGGAAATCCGGAACACGGCGCCAGGGATCTCGGGTCGGTTCACGATTTCCTATTTTCACCGCCCCATCGATATTCGCTACGAGCGTCACCGGACCTACCGCGGCTATCACGTCACCATGCGCTTGCTCGACAAGAGCAACATCAACGTCACGCTTGGCAAGGGCACACTCGCCTTCGATGACGACACGATGTTCGCCCTGAACAAGGTGATGAAGATTCCCGCCGGCATCATTGTCATGTCCGGCCCTACCGGCTCGGGAAAGTCGACCACGCTCAATGCGATTCTGCGCGAGCTGAACCGACCGGAAGTCAACATCCTCACTCTGGAAAATCCCGTGGAAGACGAGGTCCCGGGCATCACCCACTGTGACTTGAAAAGCCCCAAGGAGTTCAAGCCCATGATCGCCTCCTTCATGCGCTCGGATCCGGATATCATTCTGATGGGTGAGGTTCGCGACATCGAGTCAGCGGAGCTTGCCATCGAAGCTGCCGTGACCGGACATAAAGTGCTGACGACGATCCACACGGCGCGAGCTTCACAGATCATCGAACGTTTCGAACAACTCGGCCTCGAGCGCTGGAAGATCGCGCAGACGCTCAAGGCCGCATGCGCCCAACGCCTGGTCAAACTTCTTTGTCCGTATTGCAAGGAGCCGTCTAATGGAATTGACGAGCTCGACCGCAAAACATTCAGCCTGGACGACTCATGGGCGAATATCCCGCTTTTCTCAGCGCGCAACGGCGGCTGCCAGGAATGTAGAAATTCCGGCTACAGCGGACGAACTGCGATTCTGGAAATAATCCCGATCACGCCAAAAATCTCCGACATGCTTTCGAAGGGCGAGATGACTCCTTACGAGTTGGAAATGAAAGTCGCCGAAGAGGGAGTACTACCGAATCTCCGCCGCAGCGGCCTGCGACTACTTCGTGATGGAAAAACCGACCTTGCCGCCGTCAGCAAGGTCATCGACATGACCTACACCGATGACTAGCGCTACTCCCGCAACCAAAGCCTCTCCCGCCCCTCCCGCTGCCGCGCTAGGAAAGGCGGGCGCGCCCGTCGCTCAAAAAGGACTGCAAGCCCTATTGAACCAGCCGAAGCGGGTCAAAGAGTTCAGCAAAAAGGAACTCGTCGATCTATTCCGCGGGCTCGGCTCGATGTTACGGGCGCAGATCAACACGGCAGATGCCTTGAAGTATTACGGCCAGGGCCTACCTAACAAACCTATGGTTGATGCTCTCGCCCACATCCGCGAGGACATCAATGCAGGTATGAACGTCCATGAGGCATTCCGCCGCACCAAGCGTTTCAACGAAACAATCATCGGTCTCATTCAGGCGGGCTCGGATGCCGGCCAGCTTCACCACGCGTTCCAATCGCTCGCAAGCCGCTTGAAGAGCGAGTTGTTTTTCCAAAAACAGCTGAAGAAAGCCACCATCACTCCGGGAGCGATCATCTGCGTCCTGGTAGGCGCGTTCATCATCTCGCAGGTGAAGATTGTTCCACAGGTCGAGGAAATGCTCAATGGCGTTGGCGCCAAGCCTGACGGGATGACAGCCATCTCCTTCAAGGTCAGCCATTTCACCCAAGCGGTCTGGCCCTTTTTTGTCACCGGTGTCATTGCAACCTTCATCACCATCTCGCGCTCGGCCCACGTGCGTAACGTGATCATAGGATTCGCGATGTCCAAGTGGCGCTTGCTGCGCCTGCTCATCATGAGCCTCCGCCAAGTGACATTTATTTCCACCATCCAGCTCCTCCACTCCAACGGCATCAACCTCGCGAAGTCCATCCGGGTCTCTGCCAACAGTGTGCGAAACACGCCGTTTTATGAGGAACTCAGGACTGCCGCCGATAAATACGAGCACTCGGGAGTTCCGCTTTCTACCGCCTTCGCCAAATACACATCCGTAGACGCGCAAGTCACTCACATGCTATCCATTGGCGAGAAATCCGCATCGTTGGACGCGCAGTTGGGAATGCTCTCGGAAATGTACGAGGAAGATTTGCAGAATCACATGAACGCGTTTGCCGCGGCCATCAGCTTCATCGTGCTGATCATCGCCGTCGGTCTGATCGCCGCTGTTTTCATCGGAACATTCCTACCGATCTTCCTGATGGGTCCGAAGATGATGCAAAGCGCCGCGTAATTCACCGACTTCAACTACAGCTCCTATGCAACTGACCCGTTTTGACCGCTGGCTGCGTGAGAAGTATGTGTATGAGACCCATATTCACACGCTGCGGCCGCCGGATTCGCTGCCTGACGGAATCCGCACAGTGGAGATTCCGGATGTTCCGGGCAAGCGCTACAAGCACCTGTTTGTGGCGAACAGCAGCAAGCTGGCCGACGCGCTCATCCTGCAGTTGAAACAAAACAGCCAGATGTATACCACCCAGATTGTGGATCGGGATGATTGGTATGTGCCGTTCCTGGCACCGAGGAACAAGTCCGTGAGCTGGTGGCTGATTTCTTCGGCCTTAACGTCCATCGCCATTGTTGTCGCGCTGCTCTATCTCAAAGGACTCATTGCCGAACCCGAATTCCGGAAAAATTTCATGGACGCGTTGAAACTCTTCAAAAGCTAGTCCCCGGTAATTTCCAGCTTTGCAAGAATATCTGAATAAGCTAAATATTCCCTGTCATGAAAACGTCGTGTCACTCCCGCAAGCATTCCAGGGCCTTCACGCTCTTGGAGATGACCATTGTGATGATGGTGCTGCTGGTCCTGATGAAAATCGGACTCTTCACCTCCAATAAAATGGATCAATGGAAAATGGGCCGAGCCGCTTCCGAGACCCTTCGCTCCGTCTATTCCGCGCAGCGGATGTATCTTGCAGACAATCCCACTGCTGACGTCACGACGCTCACCAGTGCGCTCATACTTCCTTATATGCCGAACAACGTAACCGTGATGCCGACGGTCAAATCCTTGACCGGATCCACGCTCACCATTTCCGTCAACGTCTCTCCCCCCGTTATCAATGCTGGAACAGGGACCACCTATGATCCTTCCGGCAGCACCAAGGAC
>JAYWDF010000654.1:0-12467 GCA_043779985.1 Akkermansiaceae bacterium
CTGGGGGAGCGTCAGGAAAAACGTGTCGAGTTCGCCGGCGCGGAAGAGTTCGAAAGCCTTCGATTCATCCCTCACGACGGTGTGGACAAGCTTGTCGGGATTGAAACGGTATTTGTAGTATTTACGGTCCTTGGCCCACCAGTTCTTGACGCGCGTCTGAGTGATCGACGCGCCTTTAATGATGTCCTGCGGGAGCACTTCGTACGCTCCAGTGGTGGGCGGGAAGCGCCATTGATAGCGCTCGTTATAGTCGGGGCCGTATTCGGAATAGAAGTGGGGTGGGGATGGCGTGACCGCGCCGGCGATGGCGGGGGCGTAGATCTTCGCCTCAGGCAGTGACACCGAGAGCGTGAGATCATCGTACATCGCGATCTGAGCGATGTTCTCCCGGTAGTATTGCTTCGAGTAGGGGTTGACGATATTGTCGGAGACGCGGAGGTAGACCGCGATGAGGAAGTCCTTCGCTTTGACCTGCACACCATCCGAATAGCGAGCTTCGGGATCGATATGGAAATAGATCGTGCGGCCATCGGGCGAGGTCGCCCACTCCTTGGCGAGACCAGGAATCATCTCCATGGTTTCCGGATGGAGGTTGACCATCGGCAGGTCGATGTAGTCGTAAAGATCGCCGCGGAAGGAGTTGTTTGAATTGTCGCCGAAGGGGCGGAGCGTCGGAGGGAAGGTGGGGATGAAGCGGCGGAAGACGCCGCCTTTTTTCGCCGCGGGATCACCGATCTCAGGCTGGTTCATGCCATTTTCCCACAACAGGTCCGTCGGGACTTCCTCGGGCGTGCCGATTTTCAAGAAGCCGCCGAGAGCGAGGCGGAATTTCCATTTCTCCTGATCGAGTTGCAGGGCGGCGGCGTGGATTTCGAGGCTGGTTTTCGCGTCTCCTTCCGCCGTGGCGAGTTCGGCAGAAACTTTGGCCACTTCCTTCGTTGTGATTTCCTGTTGGGTGTGCAGCCAGGTCTCGATGTAGCGGTTGTAAGTTGGTAGGAAGCTGTCGAACTCCAGCTTGCGGGCGATTTCCTGGTTCGTGTGGCGGCAGCCGGTCGCCACCAACACCAGCAGACACAGGGATGTGAGGGTTCGGCGCATCAACGGTAGAAGGTGAATTTTTTCGGATCGAAGGCCTCGCGGACGGCCTCGCCGACGAAGGTGATCAGGACAAGTAGGCCCACTAACACGACAAAAGTCGAGGTCACCAGCCACGGGGCGGATAGATTGGAGAGGCCGTCATTGAGCAAGCGGCCCCATGTCGCGTATTCCGGGGGCAGCCCGAAGCCGAGATAGTCGAGGGAAGTCAGAGCGAAGACCAGTCCTGACATGGTGAATGGAATCAGCGTGACGATGATGGCGACGGTGTTCGGCAGCAGATGCCGGAAAAGAATCCGCGTGGTGCCGGCACCGAGGACCTTGGCCGCGGAAATATAGTCGCGTTCCTTGTCGCGGTAGGCGGCGGTCCGCATCAGCGCGGTCATGCCCATCCAGCCGAAGGCGACGAGGATGGTAAGGATGATGGGAAGCCCCTTGAACCGGTCCGGCACCATGCTTGAGAAGATGATGACGATGAATAGAAAGGGCATGTTCGAAAGGATCTCGATCAGGCGCTGGGAGGCCATGTCGAACCAGCCGCCGAAGTAGCCCATCATCATTCCGATGGTGATACCGATGAGATAGACGATGGGGAGATAGATCAGCGCGGCCTTGAAATTCACCTGCAGTCCGCCATAGAGGTAGGCCAACACGTCGTAGCCCTGTGAGGTGGTGCCCAGCCAGTTTCCTTCCTCGGGGATCGGCGGTGCGGGATGGTATTTCACCGCTCGCAAGCCGCTGCTTTCCTGCGTGAGAAATACCTCCTTGGTGCCCACGCCATTGAAGCGTTCCGAGACGATGCGGCCATCCTTGAACTCCGCGCTGTAGACCGGCAGGCCATCGGCATTCCAGCCGTCGGCCGGTCCGGTTAGAACGCCGTTCCGGAGGGTATAGCGTAGGTGCATTCTCGCCTCGGCGGTATCGAAGTACTTCGCGGCCAAGCCCCAGTAGGGTTTGCTGCCGGATTCACAGTAAAGGGCTTCGCGCTGTTGGAGCGCCTTGGAGCGGGGTTGCAGCGTGTCGCCGGTCGGGTCGTAGGGGACGAGCGGCAGGATCACCCGGTTTTCCTTGGAGTCCTTCCAGGTGCGTTTGAGCTTTCGGTAGTCCGCTGGCGCTTCGGCGGTCTTGTCGGTCACCCCGTAGTCTTTGTTTTTAAGATCGGTGGGTAGAAATGCCGGAAATGTCCACTTCCCGCCGTAGTGGACTGCGAGCGCGCGCTTTCCCACGACCGCTTGGTCCAAGGCGGCGAGTCCGCCGAGTGCTAGCAAAATCAGGAGGGAGTAATACCCGCGCTTGATGTCGCAAAAGCGCCGGATGCGGCGTGTCGTGATCGGGTTGCGGGGTCCCGAGGCGAAGGAGCGGATGATGATGGCCAGGCCGCCGAGAAGGAAAACCGCCACGCTGAGCCAGCCGAACCACAGGAAGCCGTTTCCTCCCAGCAAGGGCACTTCCCGGCTGACTTCGAAGAACCAGCGCGCGGTGGGAAACGCGAGATTCAGGCGCTCTCCGGTGGCGGCGAGCGCACCAAGCAGGATCATGAGAAGTCCAAGGATTCGCATCGGTTACTCGAATTTGATTCGTGGGTCCACCATGGCCACGATGAGGTCGGAAAGGACGTTGCCGATGAGCATCAGGAACGCGGCGATGGTCAAGGTGCCCATGATCAAGGGGACGTCGCGGGCGATCACCGATTGATACTGCAGGAGGCCGAAGCCTTGGATGTCGAAGACGTTTTCAATGAGCATCGAGCCGCCGATGAAAATTTCCACCAGGCTGCCGAGACTCGTGGCGACCGGGATCATCGAGTTCCGGAATGCGTGGCCGAAGACCGCCCGCGGAAAGCTAACGCCTTTCGCCACCGCCGTGCGCACATAGTCGGCGGCGAGGTTGTCCATCAGATTGTTCTTCGTCATCATCGTCAGCATGGCGAAGGAGCCGACGATATAACAGATGAGTGGCAGCACCGTGTGATGGGCGATGTCTTTCACTTTCGACCACTGGTCGAGTGAATCGAAGTCCGGACTGGTCAGCCCGAAGAGGGGGAACAGATTCATGCGGGCACCGAGCTGGACGAGCAGGATCGCCCCGAGTGCGAACCCTGGGATCGAGTAGCCGAGGAAAATCAGCACCGAGCTCGAAGTGTCGATGAAAGTCCGGTGTTTCAACGCTTTGAGGACACCCAGCGGCAGGCAAACCGCGTAGGTGATGAAGGCGGTTAGCAGGCCGAAGTAGGCGGCGATGGGCATGCGTGAGAGGATCATTTGCTCGACGGGGTCGTTGTACACCGTCGAGCGTCCGAGATCGCCTTGGAGCAAGCCGGAAAATCGCGTTTGATAGAGCACCGCGCGCGGCTGGTAGGAAGGCGGTTTTTCCTTGCCCGAGTTACGGCGTTGATAGCGGTCCTGACGGTCCTTTTCTGTTTCGTAACGGACTTTCCAGCCTTCCGTTATGACGGGCTGGCCGGTTTCCTTGAAAAGCGCGGAGGCGACCGAGTCGTTCCGGCGCTTGACCAGCACGGCGCGGCCATCTCCGCGCAGCACCACTTCCGCGGTGGTCGCCGGATCGACTTCGCTGCCGATCATTTCATCGCCACGGTCGCCGTATTCGCCTTTGGATATGCGCACCTCGCGGGGGGCGGCGCCCAGCCACTGGCAGTAGGCGACGAGGACGTTCTTATCGAGGCCGAACTGCTCTTCGAGCTCCTCGAGCTGTTCCTCGCTCAGGCCGCCTTGGGCTTGGCTGGACGTGGAAGTCCGCTTGCCTCCGGAGTCTGCGCCGCGGGACGCTTCCTGGAGCATCCGGTCGAGGGGGCCGCCGGGGACGAAGCGGGTGATCGTGAAGACAAGCAGCGTGATGCCGATCATGGTCGGTGGAATCAGCAGCAGGCGTCTGAGAAAGTAGCTCTTCACAAGATGGTCCCCGTTCTTTTAGCGAGCTCGTCAGATGATGCAAGCGCCAGAATTTCGGGATTTGGTGCCGAGGGGTGCCGATTTCTTGAAAATTCACCTGCATTCCGGGGTGGCCTTGTCATGCTTTGCCGCGAGATGCATCGCCGATTGTGGATCATTTCAGCCGCGGGCTGCTTGGTGTTGGGATCCTGTCAAAAGGAGTCGCAGGTGGACCTTGCGACCCGGGAAGGGATTTTGTTAGTGGGAAATGCCAGTGAGCCGAAGGGCCTGGACCCGCACATCGTCACCGGGGTGTTGGAGTCCAACATCCTGCGGGCCTTGTTCGAGGGCTTGATCACCAGCGATCCGGACAGCGACACCGCGACTCCCGGCGGAGCGGCCATCGAGGTGACGCCGGACGCCACTGCCACCGTCTGGACCGCCAAGCTACGACCTAACGGGAGGTGGTCGGACGGCGTGCCGGTGACGGCTCAGGATTTTGCATTTTCCTACGAGCGTCTGCTCACTCCCGAGCTCGGAGCGAAGTATGCGGAGATGCTCTACTTCCTGAAAGGCGCGGAGGATTTCAACAAGGGGACGACCAAGGACTTCTCCACCGTGGGCGTGGAAGTGCTTGATGACGAGACGCTCCGTCTCACGCTCCGTGGTCCGACGCCGTATTTCCGGGAAATTCTCAAGCATTACACGTGGACGGCGGTGCCCCGTCACGTCGTGCTCAAGTTTGGTAAAATCGGCCAGCGCGGGAACCCGTGGACCCGCCCGGAAAACATCGTCGGCAACGGCCCCTATCAATTGAAATCCTGGCGGCGCACCGATCACATCGAGGTGGAGCGAAATCCCTTCTACTGGAACGCCGCGAACGTCACCCTCAACGGGGTCCGCTTCCTGCCGGTCACCAATCTCTACACCGAGGCACGCATGTTTCGCGACGGCCAGCTCCACATGACCTTTTCCGCGACCTCCGAAGTGGTCGACCTCATGAAAAAGGAGAAGCCCGCGTCCCTCCGGCAGGAGCCCTACGTGGGCACCGCTTTCTTTCGTTATAACACCACTCGCAAGCCCCTCGATGACGTTCGGGTGCGCCAGGCGTTGAGTTTCGCTGTCGATCGCCAGGCCTTGTGTGACACCGTTTTCCGCGGTTATAAACCGGCCTACGCGATGACGCCGCCGATGGGCAACTACGATCCCCCGCACATCGCCGGGTTCGACAAGGAAAAGGCCAAGCGTCTCTTGGCAGCGGCAGGCTACCCCGGCGGCAAAGGTTTTCCGCGTCTCAAAGTGTTACTCGCCAGCAAGGAAACGGCCGCCACCCTCGCCCAGGCGGTGCAGGCGATGTGGCGGGAGACACTCGGGGTGGATGTCGAAATCGAGAACAAGGAATGGAACGCCTACCTCGTCGCAATGCAGGACCTCGACTACGACATCGCGAACTCCGGATGGATCGGTGACTACCTCGACCCTTTGACGTTTCTCGAAATGTGGACGCCGGGAAACGGCAACAACCTCACTGGGTGGGACAGTCCCGCGTTCGTCACGCTGCTCCAGAAATCATTCCAGGAAACCGACGCTGCCCGCCGCTTCGAATTGCTGCATCAGGCGGAATCGATCCTTGTCGAGGAGTCCCCGGTCCTGCTCATCGCCTGGCAGTCGCGCAACTATCTAATCCACCCGTCGGTCCAAGGCTGGCATCCCCTCCTGCTCTCGAATAATCCCTACCAATTCATCCGCCTCGTTCCCGGGCATTGATTTTCCCCGCCATGATCCGCCTTATCATCAGTCGCATCGGCCAGGGGATCCTCACCCTGTTGGTGCTCGTCACGCTGACGTTCTTCCTCGTTCGCGCCATGCCGGGCAGTCCCTACGTGGAGGAAAAGGCGATCCCCGAGCACGCGCTCAAGCGCATGAAGGAATACACGGGTCTCGACCAACCGGTGGCGGTCCAGTATTTCCGCTACCTCAAAAACCTCATCGTCTATCAAGACTTGGGTGATTTGATCAAAAAGGACGGGGTCAAGGTTTCCGAAATCATCGCCGAGTCGTTTCCTGTGTCGTTAGGTCTCGGGGTGCTCTCGATCGGCATCGCCCTGATCATCGGCATTCCGGCGGGAGTGATCGCCGCGGTGCGGAAGAATACCGTCATCGACTTCATGTGCCTCTCCTTGGCCATGGCTGGGATCTGCCTGCCGAGTTTTGTGATTGGTCCGTTGTTGGCGGTGACGGCGGGGCTCGGGTTGAAATCCCTCAACGTTGCCGGTTGGTCGTCGCCCGGGGACTGGATTCTCCCCGCCGTGACGCTCGGCATCATCAATGCCGCCTACCTCGCCCGCCTCGCTCGCGGCGGCATGCTTGACGTGCTTTCCCAAGACTACATCCGCACCGCCCGGGCGAAGGGGGCGCCGCCCTCGCGGATCGTCATCCGCCACGCGCTGCGCGGCGGCCTCATCCCGGCGGTCGCCTTCATCGGTCCGGCCTTCGCCGGGATGATTTCCGGGTCCTTCGTCATCGAAACGATTTTCCAAATCCCCGGCATGGGTCAGCACTTCGTGAATGCGGCGACGGACCGTGAGTTCTTCCTGATTCAAGGGCTCGTCTTGTTTTACGGCTTCCTCATCGTCGGCGCGAATCTCCTCGCGGACCTCGCCCAGATCGCCCTCAACCCCCGCCTGCGCAAAGCATAACAAGCCATGGAAAAAGGCACCTCACTCTGGAAAGACGCCTGGCACCGCCTCGCGCACAACCGCGCTGCCATCGCCAGCTTGGTCATCCTCAGCTTCATCCTGCTGCTCTGCTTCGTCGGACCCTTCCTGCCGTTTGTGAAGAGCCCGACGGCGATCAATCTGGCGAACTCCTCCGCGCCCCCTTCGCCCGGGCACTGGTTCGGCACCGACCCGCTTGGCCGCGACCTGTTTTCCCGCGTGCTCTACGGCGGACAGGTTTCTTTGTTAGTCGGGCTGGTGGCCACAGCGGTCGCGGTGTTCATCGGCGTGATCTACGGAGCCATCGCCGGATATGCCGGTGGGAAAACCGACGATCTGATGATGCGCTTTGTCGATATCCTCTTCGCGCTGCCCTTCCTAGTCCTCGTGATCCTCTTCGCCCTCGTGGTTGATAGACCGGCCTCGGAGTTCACCGAGTGGGTGATCCATACTACCGGATTCCCGCGCGACCGCGTTGCACCGATCACCACGCTGATCCCCTTGTTCATCGCGATCGGCGCGATCGGCTGGCTGACCATCGCCCGCATCGTCCGCGCGCAGGTCATGGCGGTGAAAAAGCAGGAATTCGTCGAAGCCGCGGTCTCGTTGGGCTTGAGCCGGACCCGCATTTTGTTCCGCCACATCCTGCCCAACGTCATCGGCCCGATCATTATTTACACCACCCTCGCCGTGCCCGGGATCATGCTGTTGGAAAGTGTGCTGTCCTTCCTCGGTCTTGGGGTGAAGCCGCCGAACAGTTCCTGGGGCATCCTCATCAAGGAAGGTGCCGACCGCATGGAAATCAATTGGCTGCTTTTGTTTTTCCCGTCCTTGTTTTTCGCCAGCACCCTCTTCGCCCTCAACTTCCTCGGCGACGGCTTGCGTGACGCGCTGGATCCAAGGTCCGCGAAGGATTGACTCGCGCCGTCACAAGGAGAATCGCACTCCCCATAAATGGCGAATCTTTCCGGTTGACCCCGTTTCGCGCAGCACCCAATCTCAGCTGATTCGACAGCCCTCCTGAAATCATGATGAAATTCCTCTCCCTATTGGCCGCCATGGCGACCAGCGCCACTGCATTTGCCGCCGATGGCGGCTTTCTGTTCGTCACCTTCAAGGGCGAGGCCACGCCGATGACGGAGCAGATCTATTTCTCCCTGAGCGAGGATGGCCGCCGTTGGCAGGCTCTCAACGGTGAAGAACCGCTGCTGGTCAGCAAGCTTGGAGAGAAGGGCGTCCGTGATCCTTACATTCTGCGCTCCCAAGACGGTTCGAAATTCTATCTGCTCGCGACCGACCTCTCGGCAAACCTCAACCATGATTGGGGAAGAGCCGTCCGCGCCGGGAGTAAATCCATCGTCATTTGGGAATCCACCGATCTGGTTAAATGGTCCGAGCCGCGGCTGGTGCCGGTGGCGGCGGAGGATGCCGGATGCACCTGGGCGCCGGAAGCCGTGTATGACGAGGAAACCCGCGACTACCTCGTGTTCTGGGCCTCCAAGAATGGAAGCGACGGCTTTGCCAAACAACGGATCTGGGCCTGCCGCACCAATGACTTCAAAACCTTCGGCAAGCCTTTTATCTATATTGAAAAGGCTTCCGATGTCATCGATACGGACATCGTCCGCGAAAACGGCGTGTATTACCGCTTTACCAAGGACGAGACCTTCAAGTTGATCACCATGGAGTCCAGCAGTAAACTGATGGGCCACTGGCAGGAAGAGTCGAAGTTCTCGCTGGCGAAACTCGTCGGCTACGAAGGTCCGGCGTGCTTTCCGCTCAAGCCGGCCGTTGGCGGTCGGCCGACCACCTGGTGTCTGCTGCTTGATCAATACAGCAAGGGGACGGGCTATCAGCCGTTCGTCACCACCGATCTCGCCAGCGGGCAGTTCAAGTCAGTCGCCGATTTTAAATTTCCGTTCCGACTTCGGCATGGCGCCGTTTTGCCCATCACGGACGCCGAGCTGAAGCGACTCAAGGACGCCTACGAAAAAGCCCCGCGGATCTGACGCCGCTCGGAGGTTCCCGGTTTGAAGAGCCGCGTCACGGCATGCCGTCCGGGCCGGCATTATTTCCTAACGATATCATCCTCGTTCCACATCCTGCGGTCGGGGCCGGCGGAGCGGATTTCCATCACTTTTCCGCTGAGCTGATGGAAAAACCAAGGGCTGCCCCACGGATCGCAGAGTTCGCCTTGGGCGTTGCGGGTGGAGCCCGCGGGGATGGGAAGTTTGACTTGTTTGAGATTGTCGCCGAGCAGCGCCGCAGTGATTTCCGCGTTGGTGCCGACCGGATTTCCTCCGAGGGCAGTGGAGAAGTCGCGGAAGGCGAACTCCAGATTGTCGATGGCATCGAGTATGAGCTGGTATTCCTGAGGCGGGATCGCGGACGGTTCGTTTGGCGGGCGTGGCGCTTCCGGAATGACGGATGTCTTTGGCTCGGGGGAAATCGGTAGGGAGGGGGCTTCTGCGGGAGGCTTGGAGGGAATGCTTTCCGTCTTGCGCAGACTTCGATCTTGGCCCCACCACAACACTGCGGCCGCGGCGAGAATGAGAACTGCAAGGATGCGGGATCGAGTGGTCAAGAACGTGGAAGTTGATGTAGCGGCGACCGATGATCACCGCTACGCATTCATGAAGCCGAGATCGGGTAGGGCAAAGCGATTGAGATTTGGGAAAACGACGGGCATGTAGGTGGAATTCACGCCGAACCATTTGGCGAGAGTGGCGCTGTATTCATCCACGCTGGTCCTGGGAATCCAGCGGCCGGTGCTGGTGTCGTCGGGGCCGTTAACCTGCAAGACGGGGAAGGTGCCGTAAGTGCGTTGGCCGCGGACGGCCCCGGTGCTTGGGTTCCCGGTCCCGCCGAAGATGATGTGGTGGCCACCCCAGCCATGGTCGCTACCCTGGCCATTCGTTGGCAGGGTGCGCCCGAAGTCGGAGGCGGTGAAGCCCACTACGCTGTTCGTGAGTGACGCGCTGCCGGGCAGTGCTGAGAGCTGTTCAATGGCGGCTTGGAAGGCGCCGATGGATTCGCTGAGCTCGTTGAGCAGATCGGCATGGGAGCCGAAAAGCGCGTTACCGGGATTCGCGGCATTTCCGAGCTGTGACGTGTGGGTGTCATAGCCGCCGACGGAGACGAAGAAGATCTGGCGCTTGATCTTGAGCGTGTCGCGGCCGGCGATCATGCGGGCAACCATTTTGAGCTGGTTGCCGAGAGAGGTGGAGGGAAAAGGAATGGTCCAGGCGGTGGAAGCGGTGGGAGCGATGGCGGTATTGAGGACCGAACCCGTGGCGATGGCGCTGTCGAGAATATCGCCAAAGGCATCCGTCTGGAGATTCTGCTGTGCGGCTCCGGCGAGGCTGCGGATGGTGGCTTCGCGGGTGGAGTTCGACGTGACCCCGCTGAGGGTGACTGCGCCGGAGGTGGAGACGTGATATTGTTGAACCGTGGAGCCGACCTCGAAGGTATTGGCACCGGCGATGCTGGTGCAAAGCGCGATTTTGGCTTTGTTATTCTCATCGAGGATCATGTCCTTCTGATAGGGGTGCAGAAGATCGGCGATGCGGCCGCCCCAGCCGGTGCGCGGCGGCTGGTCAGGCAGCGAGGTTTGCCAGTGGGTGACTTGGTCGGAGTGGGAAAACAACTGCGGCGGCAGGGCGACGAGCTTGCTTTTATACTGGCTCTGGGTGGTCGGAAAAAGGAGCGGACCGACATTGAACAAGGTGGCGAGTTTACCGGAGTTGAACAGGGCTGCGAGTTCCGGGCAGTTCGGATGGAAGCCGTATTCATTGCCGTCGCCGTTGAGCGGGGAGATAGGATTGAGCAGTAGCTCGGGGATAGCGAGGTTCTGGCGGGCCGCGGCGTAGTTCGCGTAGGCCGAGCCTCGGGGGACGATGAAGTTGTTGCAGTCGTTACCGCCGCTGAGGTGGATGCAGACGAGAGCCTTGTAGCCGGGCAATGGGTCGGCACCAGGGCCTTGGGCGAGCGCGGAGTTGATCAGTCGGAAATCGCGGATCACGCTGGAGATGGCGATGGATCCAAGGGCGGCACAGCCGGCTTGGCGGAGAAATCCGCGGCGGGTGCGCAGGACGGATTCGCGATCTTGATCAATGGTGGACATGACAGGATGGTCTTGTTTTTTCTAACGTTGGATGGCATGATCCGGCGAGATCGCGATCAGATAGAGGATGGCCCGGATGCGGTTGCGGCGTTCGGTGTCAGTAGATGCGGTCGCGCTGTAAGGGATGTTCGTGGTGCTGGAGACGTAGTTATAAATCTGGTCTTCCATGAGCGTGCCCATCCCGCCGGCCATCAGGAGTTTTGAGAATTCCTGAATCAGTGGACGAAGGTTGGTGGTGTTTGTCCAATAGTCGGTGCCACTGGTGCGGGGTCCCATCCATGGCGAGAAATCCATCATCATATCAGCGTTGCCATTTCTGAAGCTTGAAAAACCGTTGGTGTAGCCGATGGACAAATTTGTCGTGCTGCTCGTTGAATAAATCCCACCGAACAGGAAGTTTGCCTGGCGGATCACATTGGTTTCGGAGCTGATCTGGAACTCCGGGGTGATGAGCCCGCCGGATGCGAGCAGGCCGGGGTGTTGGTAGTCGGGTAGAAAGTAGTTGAACACGGTGGGCGAGCGCAGCGGCGTTTGGCCGAGATCGGTATCGGTGTCGCCGACGTTCCAATCCGAGTAGCCGGAAACGGCGCTTCCGCCTCGATTCAGAACCATCGTTGGCGAGGCCGCGTGGAAGCTGCCCGATAGTGTTCCCGAGGAGACGGGGAGGGTCCCGACATCGGGCGTCACCGTGTAGCGTCGCGGATCGGTGGCGCTGACGGAAGTGATGGTATAGGTGCCGTTTGCCGGAAGGGTGGTCTGCCCGGTGACAGGAGTGAATACGAGATCGAGCTTGGAAGGCGGGGCTAGTCCGGGAAGGGTGTTGCAGGTGATGGTTAGGACGGAGGCGGATTGTGAGTAGACACCTCGCAAAAATGCGACGTCACATTCCCCGCTGCCTGTGGAACCCGCCACGGCGACGGTGAAAGTAGTGGTTGAAGGAACCGTGGAAATCACAAAAACACCATCGCTTGACGCCGCTCCATTGCGGAAGTGGAGCCAGATGGATTGGCCGATACTGAATCCGTGAGCCACCGGAGTCGTGACGGTAACGACTCCCGAGGTCTGCGCCCATGACGAGCGATGGATGTCCTTGGTCCGGACCGTGAAGGTGGTGCCTAAAACGGAAAGAACGGAGTAGTCGCTGTCGGTGGCGGGGAGGGCGAGGCTGGTGAAGCCGAGCTGGACTTTTTGCAGGGCCGCGAGGCGGTGTGCGGTGGGGGCTGTGTCCACGGTGATCAAGCCGCCGTCTTGATTGAATGAGCCGGCGAAGTTGTTCGCCGGGCGGAAGGCTCGGACGAACTGGCTGGTCCGGATCACCGGCTCGCGTTGTTTTCCATAGCCGGGCGCGTTGGAAGCGGTCATCGAGCGGGCTTCGTAGTCTAGTATGATCGCCTTGATGACTGCTTTCATGTCACCTCGGACGCCGGAGCCGTTGTCGTTGAACCTGCTTGAAACCCGATAGATGTAACCCCGGCTCGGGGTGGAGGTGACGAGCCGCTGGATGAGCTGGCGGCAGAGGAACGGGCCGAAGTTAGGATGCTGGAAAATCTGGTCGTGAATCGCGGCGAGCTCCTGGGCGGCAAGCGCCTGATAGGCTGGATCCCCGTATTGGGCGGCGGTGTGTGTCGCGTAAGGGTCGATGGC
>JAYWDF010000655.1:0-4563 GCA_043779985.1 Akkermansiaceae bacterium
CGAGATTGCCGCCGAGGGTGGCGCGGTGGCGGATCTGGCGGGAGGCGAAGAGCTGGAGGACTTGGTTGATGGCGGGGTATTCGCCGGCGAGGGTTTCCTCGATGTCGGTGAGCGGGGCGGCTGCGCCGATTCTCCAACAGCTGTCGGAAGATGTGACTTCTTTGAGCGAGAGGATGCCGTCGAGGGCAATGAGGGCTGGATAACGGGTATGGCGCTTGTTGATGAGGACGGCGAGTTCTGTGGCACCGGCGATGAAGGGGGCGTCGGGGTGCTGGGATTTCAACGCAAGGGCAGCTTCCACACTCGTGGGGCGGTGCCAGGTAGTGTTAGTGTCTGAGGAGCTTGGCGGTGCGCTGGGGACCGTTGAGGCGGTGATTGGATTGGCAGGTTCGGATAGAGACTTAAGCATGGCATCCCGGATCGGGCGGTAGCCGGTGCAGCGGCAGAGATTGCCGCAGAGTTGATCGGCGAGCGCGGCAGGCTCGGTGATCTGTCGGTGGTGGGCTTCTGCCATGGAACAGATGAAGCCAGGGGTGCAATAGCCACATTGGGAGCCGTTGCACTCGACCATGGCTTGCTGGACGGGGTGGAGCGCGCCGCTTTTCGTGAGGCCCTCGGCGGTGATGATTTCCCGGCCGACGAGCGATGGAACGAGCGCGAGGCAGCCATTGATGGCGCGAGTGCCGCCGCCGGGCTCTAATAGAAGAAGCGTGCAAGCCCCGCAGTCGCCCTCGTTGCAGCCCACTTTCGCTCCGGTGCGTCCGGTGCTGCGGAGGAGGTCGAGGATGCTGGTGTGGATGGGCACCGACGACACGTCAACGGGGGTGCCGTTGATGACGATGATTTCAGGGGAGGCGGTGGACATCTTTGTAGTAGAGGTAGCTGGCTGGTGCGTCGCCAATCGCGGCAAACCATTGTGGGCAGTAGGGAGCCATCCAAATGGCATCGCCAGCGGTGACGGGGTAATAGGTTTCTTCGAGTCGATAGATGCCGTCTCCCGCAAGCATCACGAGGCCGTGCTCCATGATGTGGGTCTCGACGAAGGGCAGGGTGGCGCCGGGCTGGTAGGTGAAGATGTTGACGGCCATGTCGAAGCGGGGGTCGACGGGCAGGAGAGTTTGGAGGAGAGCGCGGGGATTGCCAAGGAAGGGCTCGCCGGGCACGTTAGAGGCAAGTCCATGGATGAGGGGAGGTGGTTCTTGGCCGGGCTGGAACTCGAAGATTTTACGAAATAGGGTAATGCGGGTTTCGTCGTTGCCAGTGATGCTGAAGGCGGTATTCGAGGGGATGAAGATGTAGCCACCGTCGGTGAGTGCGATGGATTCCTCGTTGAGTTCGATGTCGCACTCGCCCGCTTCAACGTAAACGACGTGTTCGTGTTCGTCGGAAGGGAAGACGGCACTGCCTCCGGCGAGGTCGAAGGTTACGCGAATCTGTGACAGGTCGGCACCCATCGCCGGGGAGATGAGGATATAGGCGGTCGCGTTTTTCCAACCGGGAAACGTGGAGGGGACATGGCTGTCAGAGGCGATGAGTGCGTGACGATGTGAGACGATGGTGCGGGTTTGACCGAAGATGGACATGGAAGATAGGTTGCGAGGATTCAAATAGTCAGGAGAATACATGTAGCGTGGAATGTGGAGCGGACGGAATGGCGGTGGGTTTCGCGAGATATTCGTATCCCTGATGCCCAATCATAGACTCTCAATCTCTTGCAGGCGCGAGGAATTTTCCGCGAGTTTGCGCTGTGATTTGGCGGCCCCGAAGGTAGGTGGCTGTGATGGTGAACTGCGAGGTCATGCCGAGGTAGGGTGAAATGGGGTGACGCGTGAGGAATTGTTCGCGAGTGATGGTGTTGGGGATCTTCTTGAGGGCGATGAAATCGGCGTGGTGGCCGGGGGTGAGAGAGCCTTTTTCAGGGAGGCGAAAACGGGTGGCGACGTTGCTGGTCAGCTGTGGGATGATGTCGGAGTTCACACTGAGGAGGAGTGGGAGGGCATGCTGGATGCCTGCGATGCCACCCCAGATGGCGAAGATGTCGGAGCCTTGCTTGAGGCTGGGTGGGGAGGGGGAGTGGTCCGAGCCAATGGTGTCGATGTGATCTGAGAGGAGTTGGTCCCAAAGTGCCGCAACGGTGGTGGAATTGCGAAGGGGGGGGGCGCATTTCGCGGCGGGACCGATGGCGATGCCCGCGCTTTCGTCGAGGAGGAGGTAGTGGGGGCAGGTTTCGACGGTGACCTTGACGCCTTTTTGTTTGGCCGCGGTGACGAGCTCGATGCCCTCCGGGCAAGTGACGTGGACGATGTGCAGGCTGCAGCCAGTTTCTCCGGCGAGGTCGAGGGCGATGCGGATGGCGGAGAGCTCCGCCGCGATGGGGCGGGAATCAAGCCATGCGCGCATGTCGGTGGTGACAGACGGGTGGGCTAACAGGTGATCTCGGAGCGACTCCGGGTCCTCGGCATGAACGGCGACGGGAAGGCCGAGGCGGGCTGCGATTTCCATGCCTTGCCGGAGAGTCGACGGGGAGGCGGCTCGAAATTCGTCGATGCCGGAGGGGCACATGAACGCTTTGAATCCAATCGCCCCGGCGTCGGCCATGGCTTCCATGTGGACCAGTGAGTCCGGCGTGAGGCCGGCCCAGAGCGCGAAGTCGAGGCAGGATTTATTTTCACCGATGCGCCGCTTTTCCTCGAAGGCGGTGCGGGTAATCACCGGTGGGCTGGAGTTCATCGGCATGTCGAAAAAGGTGGTTCCCCCGCCTGCTGCCAAGGCGCGCGAGCCAGTGGCGAAGCCTTCCCAATCGGCGCGGCCTGGTTCGTTGAAATGGACGTGTGCGTCGATCCAACCGGGAAGGATGAGTGCGTCGCTCCAATCGATTTCGTCACGGGCCGAACCCGAGAGGGAGGAACCCGCGGCGGTGATGAGGCCGTCGCTGATGGCGAGGGAGCAATTGGAGCCGTGGATGAGGAGATGGTGGTCGCTCATGCGGGTAGGGATTGGAGAAAATGGACGAGGATATCAATACTGGTTTCGATATCGGCACTGCTGGCGAATTCGTCGGGGTGGTGGCTTAGGCCGTCGCGGCAACGGACGAAGAGCATGGCGATGGGGCAGATTTTTGTCATCATGACGCCATCATGGCCAGCGCCGCTGGGGAGAGTGAGGGTGGATCCGGTGATGGCTGCGAGTGAGACGACGAGGTTGCTGGTCAGGGCCGGATCGCAGGGAGTTGCGTTGTGGTCCTGGACGGGTTGCCAGAGAAGCTCGAGTCCGCGTTCGGCAGCGATGTGGGTGAAGGATGCGTGGAGGGCCTCGAGCGAGGCGAGCCGGGTGGCGTCAATGGGGTGGCGGAGGTCGATGGTGAAGGTGGCGCTTTGGGGAATGGAGTTGGATGCGCCCGGGTGGATTTGAATTTTTCCAACCGTGATGACAAGCGGGGGACCGGACCGGGCGAGTGATTCGGCTGCTAGAATGCAGGCCGCAGCTCCAGTGAGGGCATCGCGACGCAAGGCCATGGGGGTGGTGCCGGCGTGGTCGGCGCGCCCCGTGAGAGTCGCTGTTAGCCTGGACTGTCCCGCGATGGAGGTGACGACGCAGGCAGGCTGGCGGGCTTCTTCAAGCACGCGGCCTTGCTCGATGTGGAGTTCGAGATAGCCCCGTGCCTCGCCGGGGGCATAGCGGATAGGTGGGGCGTGGGGTGCCGGACTATCCCTGGCGATGGCTTGGGCGATGGTGGTCCCTGAGGCATCGGTTACAGCTAAGGTCTGGGCGTCGAGGGGGGCGGTGAGGCTGTGACTGCCTAGGTAGGTGGTTTGAAAGCGGGTGCCCTCTTCGTCGGAAAATGCGAGGACGTGGACCGGGTAGGGAAGCCGGACGCCCTTCTGTTGGAGAGCTTCGAGTGCGGCGAGTGCGGTGATGATTCCGAGTGCGCCGTCATATTTTCCTGCATCGATCACGGTATCGTAGTGAGAGCCGAGGAGAAGCGGGCTCGCCGACGGATTTTCGCCGGGCAGAACGCCACGGACGGTTCCATCAGGCGCTTGCGAGGTCTCCATGCCGAGGACGGTCATCCAAGCTACGATTTTTGCCGCGGCTTGGTGGCTCGCGGGAGATAGGAAGGTGCGGACGAGGTGGGAGGGCGAGTCGGAGATCTGACCGAGTTCGTCGAGGCGGGAGAGGGCGGTTTCGAGGGGCGTCGGCATCAGAATGGGTCGCTTAGCTGCCGCGATAGGTGGAGTAGGAATAGGGCGAGCAGGCCAGCGGGATATGATAGTCGCGACCGGGCTCGATGGAAAAATGGATGGGGATTTCGTTGAGGAATGGAGAGGGGGTGCCTTGAGCGAGGAAGTATTCGCCGATGGAGAAGAGCAGTTGGTAGTCCCCGGGGAGTGCATCGGTGAGGAGGGGGGCGTCGCAACGGCCGTCGGCACGGGTCGCGGTGTCGGCAAGGAGTTGGCCGCTGTGAAAAAGGCGGATCCGGACGTGGGCGGCGGGATTACCGGTGGCGGTGTCGAGAACGTGAGTCGTGAGTTTTCCCATCTCTCTTAAGTGAGCAGATGGCGG
>JAYWDF010000656.1:0-4546 GCA_043779985.1 Akkermansiaceae bacterium
TCGGGGAGGGCGCGGACGAGTTGGTATTCGGCGATGCCGATGGGTTTGCCGATGCCGGAGAGCGCGTATTCGGCGACGAGGCAGTCTCTAGTCGGAAGAGTTTACCGCGAAGGCGCAAAGGTCGCGAAGGGACGCAGAGGTTGAAAAGGAAATGAGACTACTGCGGTGGCCTTGATTGAATTCACCACCGATCTCTATTTTTCGTCGCTTGGGACTGGCGCAACATCCGGGACGGCGGCGAGGATGGCCTCAAGGTCGGAAGACGCGCCCCGCTTCGCACGCTGTTCGACCGTATCGCGCACCTGCCAAGCCGTCACTTGGGAGGAAAGGGCGATGGCGATGATGGAATCCACGGTGGTATTTTCGCGCTCCGCCACTTCGACGGCTTGACGCATGAGATAGTCGGGAATGGAGGCGTGGACGATCATGGCATTGCGGTTTGAAGGATGTGGAGGAATTCCTTGGGTGATATGATTTTCAGGGCCGGGAGGCGGTCAACGGGGAAGTGGCGCAGATTGTGGGTGACGATTTAGCCCACCTTTGCTTCAAGCGCAAGCTGGGCAAACGCCTCGTCGTCAGGGTCGGGAAGCGCGGGTTTCCAAAATGCGGAGGTCTTGAAAAAACTGGCTCGGGCGCAAATGGCATCGAGATAGCGGTCAACGGTCTCCAGCGAGATTCCGATTGCCGGAGATTCTCGTTTGAGCACTTCGTCATATTCGGAGAGCACGGTGTTTCCAATGACCATGACGAACTGGTTGTCGGCAAAACGGGAGAGAATTTCAAATGAAGCGCCATTTCGCGAACGTAGGGCGACTCGGGGAGGGCGCGGACGAGTTGGTATTCGGCGATGCCGATGGGTTTGCCGATGCCGGAGAGCGCGTATTCGGCGACGAGGTGGTTGCGGGTCTTGCAGAGGAGCAGGCCGATGGTGGGGTTGTCATCGGGTGCCTTGATCTGGGCGTCCACGGCGGCGAGGTAGAAGTTGAGTTGGCCGGCGTGCCCGGGTTTGAAGGCGTCGGCCTTGAGTTCCACGACGATATGGCATGCGGCGGGGTGCCAAATAACGGACAATGGAGGGTGGTTTTCATGACGGAAGAATTCAAGAAATGACCGTCAATCCTGCGGCTGCGGCCATGCGTGACTGCCGCAGGTCAAAGCTGCAAAACTCCGTGGCTCCAAGCTCCAACGCCAGAGCCACATGCAGAGTGTCCAATGAGCGGCATAGCGTCGCGACGCCGTGAGCGGCGGAAAGAGCTTCCGCTGTGGCGAAAACATCCGGCCAGGAAACCGTCACCCTCTCATTCACGCCGTTGGTGAGGTCGGATTCCACTTGGGCGATCAAGGCGTCGCACTCGGTTTGCGTCAATTCGCCACGGCCCGCTTTTTGCCGCAGGGCGGAGCGCATTTCCAGTTCGTGCAGGTGGTTGATCGGTGGCTTGCCGGGGCTGGCATTCACCAAGGCCACCGCCTCGGCGGCCCGAGGTTCCGGTATATAGAGCTTCAGCAGGACGCCAGTGTCGAAGTAGCGCATCAGAAGCGGTCCGCTCGCAGTTCATCGAGAATCGCCTGCGAGTCGGGTAGCACCCGGCTCCCGAACAATGACTGCTGGCGTGCCAGAAAGTCAGGCTTGGTTGTGACTCTCTTCGGCTCCTCACCCTCATGTTCCAGAGACCTCCGCCGTTTGAGAAACAAGATGAAGTCATAGGCCTCCTTCACCAGCGATTCCGGTGCTGTCTTGATTTCATCAATGATGGCATCCCTAGCACTCATGGCGGGAGAATAAGGCGGGGGAGATGGGATGGCAAGAATTCCGATGCGGCCCTGAACCTCAGGGCATTGGTGTGGGGATCACCCGCCGGCCGAGGCGGCGGTAAATCTTGAAGTCGGAGTCGGTGGTGAGAAGGAGTGGCTCGGGGAGGATTTCCGTGAGGCGGACCATACAGGCGTCGGCGATGCGTTGTTTTTGGAGCCTGTTTTCAACCGTCCGAGGCCAGCAGTTTTGCACCCGCTGGGCGTGGGAGTTCGCCGTTGGCTACAAGTTGGGTCGCCTGCTCATGCAGGGTTCGGGCGCTTTCCTCACCGAGCCATTGATGACGGTCATCGGTGTAGTTGCCGAAACCTTCCTCATATTGCTGGAAGAACCGGGCGTAATCCACGGGGCCAAGCTCGCGGAAGAGGATCGCTTTGGCTTTCTGATTCAGTTCAGAGGTGAGTGTCATGGCAGTGAGACGATGTCGATTGGATTGACGAGGGATACCATCAACAGGCTCTGATGTCGCTGGGATTTTTTCAGGAGGCGGTCGTCCGTGGTCACCAGATAGTCACCCCCCGCAGACTCGGCAGCGGCGATGTGGAGGGCATCGAAGCCAGTGACGCCGAGACTCTCGATCTTTGATGCCCTGCTGGCGACAGACTCCATCAGCGGAACGTGGAGGCCTGCATATTCGGTCATCGCAAGGGTGTTGGCACTGTGATCGGGCTTGGGGTTGCGGAGGAGTTCCTGAATCAGATAGTCGCTGGTGACGATGGTGAAGCGCCCTGTCCTGGACTCCTCCAAGATCCACTCCACGGCTTCCGCTTCCAACCGGACACGAATCTGAGAGAGATCGTCGAACGGACGGTTGAAGCAGCAGCAATCGAGGTAGAGCAGCATGTTACAAAGGTTTTGTGCCCGATTTGATCCCGCAAGTCACGCGCGAGTTCCGGACTTGCTGGCTGAATCGATCCCAAATAACAGACCTCGCCGTTCGGTTTTCATGGAGACGGGTGGAACCTCACGGCATCCGCGTGGGGATCACCCGCCGGCCGAGGCGGCGATAGATTTTGAAGTCGGAGTCGGTGGTGAGAAGGAGAGGATCCGGCAGAATTTCCGTGAGGCGGACCAGACAGGCGTCGGCGATGCTCATGGGAACGTCGGCGTATTTGTCCAAGAGATCGAGGACAGGGACGAAGGCATCCTCATGAAGCGGGGAAATCCGGAGGGCTCCGCGGCGGCAGGCAAGGCGGAGGGTGGCGCAGCCGTCGGGGGCGAGGAGGTGATCTGCCTCGGAAAGAACGGATTCACAGGTGATCCACGGCGGCGGATGAAGGCGGGCCTGCTTGACCGCCCATGGGTGGTTCTGATCTTTCTTCCGCCAGAGGGCGACGAGAAATGACGCGTCAACGATGACGGGATTTCCCATAGCTTGTGGTTTTCAGGTATTCCTTTTTACGGGCACTGATATCGGCAGGGCCACCCTCGACGGTGCCGATCAGGTCCGCGATCAGATCAAAGCCGGAGGTCGTATCACGGCTTTGCGAGCCCGCCGCGATCAGCCGCCTGCGGGCGACTTCCGACTTCGTCAGATGGGTCTTCTTCGCCTCGGCATCCAGTTCCCTGGCCAGGTCGTCGGGGATGCGCAGAACCAGTGTTTGCATGGCTGATTCGTATTACACGAAGCGAGGCACCGCAATACATAAAGTGATTCTCCGCAGAGCGGGACTGGAGGGCCAACGATCAATCGCCTATTTCGGTCCTTGCTCGCGGTCGTGATGGAAGTTGCTGCGAGACGCAGCAACCACGCTGAAAACAAAAAGCCTTCCGGCGGAATGCCGGAAGGCTTGATGATTTAGAGGCGGCTCACATCAACTGCGCGCCGGCTTCGGCCAGCTCGGAACGCTCGCCGCGGTTGAGGGCGATGTGGGCGACGAAGGGCTGGCCCTTGAGGCGGTTGCGGGTGTAAACGAGACCGTTGCTGCGGCTGTCCACGTATGGATTGTCGATCTGCGCGGGATCGCCGACGAGCACCAGCTTGGAGTCGCGCGACATCCGGGTAACGATGGTTTTCGCCTCCTGCGGTGTGAGTTGTTGGGCTTCGTCGAGGATGAAGAAACGGTTGGGAATCGAGCGGCCGCGGATATAACAGAGCGCTTCGATTTCGAGGACGCCTTGCTCCATCAGGAGTTCGTAGGGTTTTTTGATGGTGGCTGGTGCGGAACCCGCTTTTTGCTGCTGTTTGCGGCGCGGCCCCAGGGGAGTGTTAGGGCGCATCAGTAGGTCGAGCGCGTCATGGATCGGTTGCAGCCAAGGGCGCATTTTTTCATCGAGCGAACCGGGCAGGAAGCCGAGCTGATCGCCCATCGCGACGACTGGGCGGCTGACCGTGATGCCGTTGTATTTGCGGTTGAAGACTTCGTGCAAACCGGCGGCAACGGCGACCAGGGTCTTGCCAGTGCCGGCGTGGCCGTAACAAGTGACCAGCGAGATGTCCGGGTTGAGCAGCGCGTCTATCAGGCAGCGCTGGCCGAGGTTGAGCGGCTTGAGCGATTGGCCGTCTGGAATCTTCAGCACCTCGGGGAAATTGAGGCGGACGAAGCGGCCGTCTGCGGCGAGGCGGGCGGGGATGGTTTGTTTTTCACCCGCTCCTAACAAGACGTATTCATTCACAGCCACGCCTTGGATGCGATCTTCGGAAATCGTGATTTCACCTGCGCTGGCGAAGCGGTGGAGCTCGCTCGGATCGACCTCGACCCGCCGCACGTCGTAGTTAGAGACCTCGCGGGCATC
>JAYWDF010000657.1:0-4538 GCA_043779985.1 Akkermansiaceae bacterium
CAAGGGTGGTGGAGGCCTCGATCTCGTAGGTGAGATCGCCGTTGGCGAAAGCCTCGCTGCCCTTGGTGAAGCTCTGAACATTACCAATGAAGGTTCCCGCGGAGCCGTTGGCCTGGGTTGGCTCGAGGCCGAGGGCGTATTCGACGAGATTGGAGAGACCATCGTTATCGAAGTCACCCGAGGGAGGTTGACCGGTGATCCCGTGGGCTGTGGCCCAGGAGGCATAGTTGGCAGCGGACCCGCCGACTTGGATTTTCCCGGTGCCGGTGATGAGGCCGCCGGAGTTGGTGGAGTCGAAAGTGCCGGTGGTTTTCACTGTTCCGCCCAGGTCAAGCGACGCGACGATGTCGGTGCCGACATAATCCAGATTCAGGGTGGCGGACGAAGCAACGGAGACCGCCGAGGTATCCGCGAGGTAAGGCGTGGTAAGGCTGAGGGTTCCGGATCCTACGGTGGTGTTGCCGGTGTAGGTGTTTGCCCCCGAAAGAGTCAGAGTGCCAGTGCCGATCTTGGTCAAACCGCCGCCGGTGGTCACATCCGTCAGCAAATTTTGGGTGATCGTGATGCTGCCGTTGGTAGTGTCGAATCTAGCCCCGCCAACTTTGATAAAAGCGTTGGTCAGGCCGCCCATGTAGGTGGCGCTGGCTGCGGCATTTTTCAAAGTGCCGCCGTCAAAGTTGATCGTGGTGGTTGTTCCAGTGCCATGCACGGTCGGGAAATCGGGCAACGTCACCACTGCCGTTCCGCCGATATTCATCGTGACCACGCCCGAGTTGCCAACGCCAAGGGCAGTGAAGCTCGTCGTGCTAAACGTGCCGCCGGTGGCGGTGAAGGTCGAATTGAGGCCGGTGGCTGCCGCAGCCGCGCCGCCAATCGTCAGGGTTCCTACGGTCGCCGTCCCACCCGTTTGATTGAAAAGATTGGTCGTGTTCAAGGCGTTAGCGTCCGAGCGCCCAACCATCAAGAAGGCGTTGGATGCGTTGAGAATACCGGTGCCGCTGAGATTGAAGGTCGAAGTTCCAGCATCGTTGGTGCCCAGCATGATTCCGCGATTGCCGGACGTGGATGTAATCAAGGATCCGGCACTCAGATTATACGTGCCGTTGCCGCCGTTGCCCGCCGCAGCTGCAGCGGCACCGCCATTGCCCATGATCAACTGGGTCCCGGTCAGGGTCAATGTCCCGCCAGTTTGATTGATAATGCCAAGCGCGGTGCCATTGCCAGATCCAAGGGTGACTGTGCCGGTTGAAAATGTGCCATTGGAGAGATTCAAAGTGCCAGTGCTTCCGTTGACATTGCCCACGGTGAATCCACCAGTGGCGGTTGCCGTTCGGGCACCAGAAAGGGCGAGCGTGCCGGCGCTAACCGTCGTGAGGCCGGTATAGATGTTGACGCCGGAGAGGGTCAGCGTGCCGGTGCCGGATTTGATGATGTTGCCTGCGCTGGACGTGCCATTGGTTCCGCCCAATGTACCGATGGAGCCGCTAAGGGTGCTGGTTGTCCCATTACCCGCGAAATTATAGATATTCCCCGCGTTCCGGAAGGTATAAATTCCCGTGTTGCTCAAGGTGCCGGTGAGGGTGATTGTCCCCGCCGCATTGGTATTGTTGGAAACATACCCGGCTCCCGTAATGTCATTCGCAAAGGTTGCGCCTACATTTCCCAGCAACCCGCTGGTTGAGGCGGACAACGTGATCGCCCCCGTGCCCGCTCCAGCACCCGTTGCCATATAAAGGAATTGCCCAGAATTGACAGTGGTGCCGCCCGTGTAGCTGTTGGTGACGTCTAGATTCTGGCCAGTAGCTGCAATCACGACAGCGACAGTCCCACCGGCAATCCCATTGTTATCTTTGATGACGGCCTGCCCAGCGGGCGAATTAAAAGTCAGAGTCAGAATGGAGGTGCCGCTGCCGGAGTTGTTGGCGACGGTGCCGACCCCGGTTCCGGCGGTGAACTTGAGCTGCTGATTGGTGCCATTGAGATCCAGCAAGGCCCCGCTGCTGACGGCCACGCTCGCACCGTTCGCGCCCAGGGCGTTGGCGATGCCCAACTTAATCGTGCCAGCGGTGATGGTGGTGCCGCCGGTGAAGGTGTTCACACCGGAGAGCGTCCAGGTGCTGGTATTGGTTTTCGTAACCGCTAAAGATGAGGTGCCATTGCTGATGACTCCGGTGACGAAGTTTCCGGTGGAAGTGCCGTCGAGGTTTAGAACCTTGGTCCCGGTTGTGGCTCCCGACGTGGTGACATTTGCGAGTGTCAAACTGGCGGTGGTGGGATTGAACGTGCTGATTGCGCCAGCAGTTGAGCCCGTTGAAAGTGTCACATTGCCTAAAGTGATCGAGGGAGTGCCACTGAGGACGGCGCCGCCGGCAACAATGTTTAGTCTGGTAAGACCCGCGGTCGTACTGCCGCCGATGCTTAGGGTGCCCAGGGTGTGATTGATTCCGACGCTGCCGGTTTTGACGTTGGAGGCGATCGTAAAGATTGTGCCGCTTCCCGCGCTTACTCTGTAGGCGAGGTCTCCCCCGTCGGTGGCGATGTCCAAAATTGCGGTCGTGTTGGAGAAAGCAATGGCTATGCCTGCAACATTGGTGCCCAAGGCCTGCGTATTTCCCATCACCAGCGTGCCTGCTGAGAGGGTGTTGAGGCCGGTGTGGGTGTTCGCCTGATTGAGGATCAAGGTGCCCGCGCCCAATTTAATCAGACCGCCAGTGGTTTGGTTGAGGACTTGATCGGCCGTAAAGATGTTGGCCGCGTTATTGATATCGAATCCAACTGTTTTGGTAGCGTTGAATGAAACCGCGTGACCGATGCCCGAAAGGCTGGTGAGGGCCGTGCCGGTGATCTGCAGCGTGCCGCCGTCGAAGACGAGATTTGAAGCGGCGGCACCAAGATTGTCAGTCGTGGCAACGCTCAAGGTCCCCGCGCTGAGGGTCGTGGCGCCGGTGTAGGTGTTCGCGCCGGAAAGGGTTAGCGTGCCAGTGCCATTCTTAACCAAACTCGTCGCCGCGCCCGCGAGGATGGAGCGCTCCTGCATTGCCACTTGGATCACCCGGCAGACTCGTCGCCGCGCCCGCGAGGATGGAGCTGATGGAATCCGAGGCGTTATTCACCGTGATGGTCGCGGCCGGATCCAAGGTGATTGTGCCGCCGGTCAGGGCGATGGCACCCGAGGTGGATCCGAAAGTGATGCTGCCCGCACTGACGGTTCCTGCCACTGCGACCGGGCCAGCAGCAAGACCGAGTGTCCCCGTTCCAAAGTTAATGAAATCCGCAGTAGTGGTAACCGTGGCGGCGGTGGCAGAGGCACCGGTCGCATCCGTGCTCCAAAAAGCATCAGTGTCCCAAGTGCCGCTTGCGGTGCCAAAGCCGGAGGTCGTGCCGTCCGTATCCCAGTATAAAGTGGCTGCACTTGCGGAGTGAGCACCCAGCATCATCGTGATGGAGGCGGCAAGGACTGAAGAGGAGCGGACGGAGGATTTAAAGAAGGGAAATAAACGGGTTTTCATAATTAGTAAGCGCCAAACGTGGGTTTAGGCAAGATATCGAAAGCTGAATTTCGAGTTCCAGATTACGAATTCTCCTGACGGGAAATTGTGAGGAACGAATTCAAAGAGCGGGATTGAGTGATGTTCATCGTTATCTCCCGCTTCATGGAATCTGGGTCACTTTGAGACGGGCGAATTGTTTCGGCAGTCCGGCTGGAAGGGTGTAGGCCACCGTGGATTGCGCCGGATTATTGGCGACCACGACCGACCAGGTCCCAAGGGTGGTGGAGGTCTCGATCTCGTAGGTGAGATCGCCGTTGGCGAAAGCCTCGCTGCCCTTGGTGAAGCTCAGAACTCCCCCGATGAAGGTTCCGGCTGGCACGCTGGAGGTCGTCGGATTGAGCCCGAGCGCGTATTCGACGAGATTGGACAGTCCGTCCTTGTCGAAGTCGCCGGTGGCGGGTTCGCCGTTGATGCCATTGGCTGTGGCCCAGGAGGCATAGTTGGCAGCGGACCCGCCGACTTGGATTTTCCCGGTGCCGGTGATGAGGCCGCCGGAGTTGGTGGAGTCGAAGGTGCCGGTGGTTTGCACCGATCCGCCCAGGTTAAGCGACGCGACGATGTCGGTGCCGATGTAGTTGAGATTTAAGAAAGCGCCGGTGGCAATGGTCAGGGTGGAGGCGTTTGCGAGATAAGGGGAACTCAGGCTGAGCGTGCCGACTGAGACCGTGGTATTCCCGGTGTAGGTATTCGCCCCGGTCAGGGTTTGGGTGCCCGGACCAATTTTCACGACCGAACCGGTGCCGCTAATGACGCGGTCGGATGTGGGAGTTCCAAAACGGTTGTAGATGAGAATTCCGTTATTGGTAATGCCCGCTGTTGATAGGACGGAGCCATCCTTGCCAGTTGTGCCGTCGCCCAACTGCAAGGTGCCCAAGCTGATGGTGGTCGCACCGGTGTAGGTGCTCGCGCCGGTAAGGGTAAGTGTCCCCAACCCCAGCTTGGTCAGACCGCCGTCAAGCCCCCCGGTGCCCAGCGTATTCAGGATGG
>JAYWDF010000658.1:0-4532 GCA_043779985.1 Akkermansiaceae bacterium
TCCATCCAGACTGGTTTTTTCTCTCTGGGGAGCGTCTCCCCTCGCCTTCGGGTGAAGTCACGGTGGAATCCGCCACCCTAACGGCACCCGATCTCGCTCACTCTGCTTTTATCACCCATGCGTGGGCCGCCATGCGACCCGAACAGGGGGTAACCCAATTCAGTTTCGGGACGTGGCTCACCGATGGCAGCCTGATCCGCACCAACGATCACCCGTTCATCGAACTCTCCAATCCGCGCGTGCATGAAGCGCGCACCAAAGGCGCGCCTGAGCGGGTCTTTCTCGCCCATCTCCAACGCTGCGCCGGACAGCCGCTCTCCCCTGCCAGGGATTCTGAGGAACTCCACGCCAGAATCTTGCAGGCGAACGAGGAAAGTGACCGACTCACCACCGAAATGGGGTTGCACAGCGAGGCCCGGGAAGTGGCGTGAGGCGGGCACGACGGCCAATTCGGGGACCCACCAAACCGGCACAAACGCCGCTCTACGCGCAATTCAAAACGATTCGAGGACGCATCCTTGCCCCACAGGTACAAAAAAAGGGCCACGCACTCGCGCGACCCTTTTTTTTCGTCATGAATTCTTTATTGAAAACGGGGATCCCCATCCCCTCGACAGATGAGAGAATCCCTGAAAATCCGGAGTTTGTCATGTCACTAAATTATGGGACATGATCTACAACGGTCCGGAAACGCCGGCAATCAGGATAAATCCAGAAAACCGCGGCGGATCGCCTCGCTGACCGCCGCCGGGAGGCTGCGCACGTGAAGTTTGTCGAAGCTGCGCTTGATGTATTCCGTCGCGGAATGCTGGCTGATCTTGAGCTCGTCGGCGATCTCTTGGCGATTCATGCCCTTGGCGGAAAGTTGAAGCACTTCGCACTCCCTTGCGGATAGCGACTCAGCCGCGGGGATTGGACTAAGCTGGCGGAAGGTTTGCAGAATCATGCCCGCGATTTTGGGGTCGAGCGGAGTTCCACCCGACAGCACCTCTTCAAGCGTTTCCATCAAGCGCGTCGCACTCCCGGCTTTCACAAGGTATCCATGGGCGCCGGCCTCGAGGGCTGCAAATACCTTGGCTTTATCGGTGAACGCGGTGAGCACGAGAACGCGCGCCTCTGGCAAGAGTTCGCGCACTTTCCGAATCCCCACGATCCCACTCATCCCGGGCAGTCCAAGGTCCGACAGCACGAGGTCCGCCACCAGACCTCCCCGAAATGCCTCCAGCGCATCCTCCATGGTGGAAAATCCGCCCACGCATTGGTAGCCACCTCGCTCCTCGAGCACCATCGACACCGACTCGCGGAAGTCAGCGTGGTCTTCTATCAGAACAAGACGGATTGGTATCTCCTTCGCGGTCGGGGTTTTAGCCATGTAAATTGTCATAACGCATCTTCGTCGATTGGGAAAGCGCTGCTTTACGGGCTCGCTTCCGCAGCAGCGGAGTCTTCCGGTTTTGCCCGACGCTTCTTTTTCCGCTCCAGCGGGACATGTAAAGCCAGGTGGGTGCCCGTTCCCGGCCGACTTTCAACCTCTAGCATCGCATTGAGAGCCTGCGTGCGCTGCCGCAGCGCACGCAAGGTTGCAGGGCGAGCGAGTCGTTCCGCATCGATACCGATGCCGTCGTCCGCAATCAGCAAGCGGAACCGACCATCACCCTTTTCCGCACGAACCTCCACCTTCGCAGCTCGTGCATGGCGCATGATATTGTGCAGGGCTTCCCTGAAAAACAGGAATAAATGCCGATTCTCCTCTTCTGAAAGCTCGACATTCCATGCCTCTTCGTTCGCGGTAAATTTCCAGTCCAGTGTCTCTAGCATGATCGAGCTGGTCTCGCGCAAATGTTCGACGGTGCCGATGCGGTGATCGCCTGAGGGACGGAGCAACCACACAATATCACGCACCGCGCTGACCGTCTCAGCCGCGATTCGCTGGATCCTCTTCAATTCATCCGAAGCACCGGAACGACCCTCTGCTAGATCGGCGAACATCTGAATACTTCCTAGATTGCTGCCCACCTCATCATGAAGATCACCCGCAATGCGCTCGCGGACCAGCACCAGCTCGCGGTTCGCTTGGAGGCGATAGCGAATCGGCAGCGCGATGATGAGAAATGCCCCTGCCAAGCCCAAAATGGCCATCCCCACCTGTCCCGCACGGCGCCAACTACTCACCCAATGGGCAGCCTCACTTTGCAGCTCGTAGCGGCGGGTCTCCAGCCGGAGCCGCTGGTCGAGTTGAATCATCCACTCACGCGTCGAAGTCAGCCGCCCATCCGGCCCGAATCCGTCGCTGAGGGCCGCGGCCGTCCAAGAGCGTCCCCCCGGTGCGATGAGATTCAACATTCCGTCCGACGAGCGCACTGCCTTCCCCAACGCCAGGTTCTGATCTCCATCGAGGACTTCCACCTCACTCAATGCAAAGAAGGCTGGATACTCGCTGAATGCCTTCCACAGCTCGATCGCAGTGATCCTAACATAGCGCGCGCTGACCCTGTCGAAAGTCACAACCACCGGATTATGGCCCGGATTGGCAACCTCCCGCTTTGCCACCAGCGACCATTTTCCAAGATCGTCGGCTTCACCTGTTTCTGACACCCGGAGCTCAAGCTTGCGGGGGAATCCGAATCCACTGGGTAAGTCAGACGTCGGCTTCTTCGCTGGAACCAACCGAATGGAGTCAAGCATGGCGACACCACCAAGATCGACACTCAAGGTTGCAGGATCAGTGGAATTCGCGCGACCTTCGGAGATCCAACCGATATTTCCGTGCTCTCCCGCAGGGAGCTCGGGCAGACCCAGCGGCGTCTGACCATCGACGAGGAAGGACGGATTCCAATGCCAGGGAGCTGGCGGAGTTCCACCACCCAGACTCAGCACCTCCGCCCCTAACGCAATGTCCCGGGAACCCTCAAACGCGAGCGCCTCGGCCCAGGCATGAACAAACGATCCCTCCTCTTCGGAGTCGTGACTGAGCAAATCCGCAGAGACGCGCAATCCGGCCGCTTCGACCGGTGGCGAAACCTGATAGACAAATGGATGCCCTTTCCGCATGGGGTTCGCTCGGGTGTTTTTCTCACGAGCAACGACGCGGATCGCTTTGCCCTCCGCGTCGATCAACTCCAGGGTGAAGGAGTCCGGAACTCCGTACTGAGCATCCAAGCCCCTTGCGTCATAGCGACGTGCCGGAACCAAGGCCACCAGATCCACCACCGGTCTATCTCGCCAACGCACTTCGACAGCACAACGCCCCCCCCCCGAGGGAACAGCATCCGGATAAATCCCGGCGTAGCCTCCTGTCCCGCCCTGATCGTCGATCGGGAGTCGGGGTAAAACAGCAAGTCGTGGAGCCAATTCAGCGAGCTCCATTTGGATTTCCTTCAGCCTCCCTGAAAAGGTATCCGCAAGATGCGCATCCCACCCGGCATCCGCCGCCCTCCCGACACCCGAGACCAGTATGGAAAGGGCGCAAATTCTGACGAGTCCGGAAAAGCAGCTCATGTGGCGTGCAGGCTAACCTAAGTCCGCAGCGGAAAGTAGCACCGATTTTGCGCTTCCAAACCGACACTGCGATGAATTCATTCCGTGTTTTCCCTTTTCAACGTGGGGGGGATTCCGCTTTGATCGGGCAGCCCCATTTTACGCATGCCCAACCGACCTAAAGATCCACGTCCCTTCAAACGCGCCATTCTCAAACTCAGCGGAGAAGCCCTGCGCGGATCAGGATCCAGGGACAATATCTCTCCAGAAATCGTCGACCGGATCGCCGTGGAAATCCGCGAAGCGGTCGAAGGTGGCCTCCAGCTCGGCATCGTCGTCGGCGGTGGAAATTTCTGGCGGGGCGCAAGCGCTTCCGCTCGCGGCATGGACCGTGCCACTGCGGACTACGTCGGCATGCTCGCCACCGTGATGAATGCGCTCGCCCTCGAGGGCGCCTTAGAACATCACGGCGTCTCCTGTGTGGTGCAGTCTGCCATCGAAATGAAAAACGTCGCGGAAACCTTCATCCGCCGTAAGGCCGAGCGCCAACTCGACGAGGGCAAAGTCGTGATCTTCGCCGCCGGCACCGGCAATCCGTTTTTCTCCACCGATACCACCGCAGCACTCCGCGCCAGTGAAATGGGTGCCGATGTGATCCTCAAGGCCACCCAGGTGGACGGAGTTTATGATTCCGACCCACGCCATAATCCGGATGCAGTGCGGTATGAAACCGTCACTTTCCAAGAGTGCCTCTCCAAGCGCCTCAACGTGATGGACGCCACCGCGTTCAGCCTGTGCATGGACAATCACGTGCCGATCATTATTTTCGATCTCGCTCCTCACGGCAATCTTTCCCACGCCCTCCGCGGCCAGCCAATCGGCACACTCGTGCACGGCGAGTGAATCTGAAATGCTCCCGTTCAAATCTCTAATCATAATTTTCCCATGGACCCTGAAGAAGCAATTTTCGAAGTCGAAGAAGCGATGACCAAGTGCGTCGACTATCTCATCCACGAGTTCTCCGGAGTTCGCACCGGCAAGGCAAGCCCTGCCCT
>JAYWDF010000659.1:0-4513 GCA_043779985.1 Akkermansiaceae bacterium
GCAGTGCCCACCGAGGGCCAGTCATGGGACCTCGCAGGGACGACGGTGACTCTCGAGCAAGTGATGCCGTCTCGCTCCGGCTACCGTTTGAAAGTCAAGACCGTGAGTGCGGTCGGCCTAGTGGAAACCCATTACATTCACGCAGGTGAAGGCCTTTTGCTGACGCAAGTCGGTGACGACTCGGGATGGAAAGTCAAACCGCCTGAATCGGCTGCGCCGGCTCAGCTTCCACTTCCTGCCCCATCCAACTAATTTCAAGAGGAACAATTATGAAACAGGAACCCCCGAACCGCCCAATCTCCGCATCAATCCGTTCCGGATACCATGCCGCGAGCCGTTACGTTTTCAGCATCGTCATGATGGTCATCGCTGGGATGTCGCTCGATGCGTCTGCAGCAGACCTGCACGTGAGCATGATGCCAAGCTACAATCAGAGCCTAACCTACGCGAACGCCGCCATCAATGAGCCCATCCAAGTATGGGGTCGTGCAAGCGGCGGGTCCGGAACCTATACCAACTACACGCTGGACTTCGGAGATGGAACTCCTGTCGCGAGTGGCGTGGTGAACAACGGTCTCACCTCATTCCAAGTTGGCGGGCCGGATTTCATCCAGGCCAATCACGCGTACACCTCCGGCGGTTCGAAGACGGTTACGCTCACGGTCATGGACAGCAGCGGGGCCAGTGCTTCCCGCTCTTCAGTGATCCGTGTACTAGTGGCCCCAACGCACAGCGACCGGGTGAACATGGCCATCGATAACGGATTGATTTATCTTTACCGCCAACAGGTGCGCTACGGGACTCCTGTGCGAAGCTACTGGACCGCGAACGGCGATGAATACGGCAATGGCGCGACCGGGGCAGCCTTGATGTCGTTCGCTGAAAACGGCCATTTGGTCACGAACAATCCGGTGGCGGACGTTTATGCGGAGACGGTTCAACGGGGAATCTATCAGGCGGTATCACTCGGCCGGAATCAAGCGATCAGCAACCAGCCAGCGGGAAATCCCGATACAAACGGCAATGGCCGCGGGATTAATTTCAGCCCGAACTACGTGGTTTACGACCATTCATTCTTGCTGATGAGCATCATCAACGCCTTCCCTGATGCCGCTTCCGCGACTGCGGCGATGATTCCCGCCGGTCTGTGGAGCGGTGGTGGGGCGACACCAGCCAATTTCTACGATTTCGTCGTAGACGGCTTGGATTGCTATTACTGGTGTCAAACTGATAATTCGGCGGGCAGAAACGGTTGGTATTACAACAGCAATACTGCGAACACGGGGAATCTTGATGGCTCCACACACCAGTGGCCCGGGATTGCGATGCTCACTGCGAAAGAGCGCTGGGGCATCGTGCCACCGGCTTGGGTCGTTTCCAACTCGACTGCCGCGTTTGTGGGACTCCAACACTTGTCGATCGGAGATCCCCTGGATGGATCGGTTGGCTACAGCAGCAACACCCATTGGCGGAATAGCGGCAAGACCGGTGGCGCTTTGATGGGCTTTTATCTGGGTGGCAAACTTGTTGGCCCGGATGACAATGCCAACCGGGCGCGGGATTTCATCGCTAGAAATTGGTATGCCACGGGCACGACCGGCTCGGGTGCGGATCTCGGTGGCTGGGACGGCGAGCTCTACGCCATGTTCGGTCAGAAGAAGGGTTTGCAGCTCCAGGGCGTGACGACTTTTGCAACTCCGGACGGAGCGGTGCATGACTGGTATCAGGACATGTCCGCGTGGTTGCTTGGAAATGCCACCCTCTTGGATAGCTCCCTGCCAGTTGCGCAAGGGCCAACGATTCCAGCCACGATTGACTCGTTGACCTTCGAAATCCTCAATACTTGTTATTCAACTAACTATGAGTTTTTCCTCAACGGCGTTTCGTTGGGAGCCGTCGCAGGCAATCCTAGCGGCAGCTGCACCTGTGACGCGCCACTGACAACCTTTACAGTGACCAATCCAGCCTTGCTCGCCAACTGGCACGCGGGAGCAAGCAACAATACGCTTTCGTTCATTAACCCTGGGTATACGCTTGTCGCTTGGGTTCGGGCCAAGATCACCTCGGGCGGAACAACCACCAAGGCCTACCTATACGACTCCCCAGGTGGGAACCTCGATGATCTCAATTTGTGCAATGCTGGCTATCAGGGGCTAAGCTCCTTCAGCGGATCAAACAGTGACCTCTTCGCACCCGCTGGGGCGGTCAAGGTGGGCGCTGGCCGCAGAACTTCCAGCCGGGCGTTCGGTCAAGCTGCCGATGGTTCATGGACTACCACGGAATGGCCTATCACGGGATCGATTCCTCTAGCCACCGCGCACGCCGTTCTCATCCTGACAAAGTCGGTGACTATTCCGCTTCCTGTAGCAGTGATTGCAGGGGTTCCTGATCAATCATCAAGAAACCCAGGGGCCTTCGCTTTGGACGGCAGCGGCTCATATCATCAGAGTCCCAACTCCACCATTGTGGAATACCTTTGGGACCTCGACGCCAGCGACGGACTGGATTGGAACAATCCCGGTGCAAGTGGACGGATCACCAGCGCCAATCCGGGTTGGAATACTCCGGGCAACCGCACGGTGACGCTCCGGGTTAAAGATGACGCCTCGACTCCGAACTACTCGACCACAACGACCGTGGTGAAAGTGACGGATACGGATGTGGCTCCTGTCGCCGTGCCAATCCCAGCTTCGCAACTCCCACCCGTCTACACAGGGACGATTGGTGGTACGATCTATCTCAATGGCATCGAATCCTTCGACGTCGACGGCGACCCGATCACAGGCTACGCATGGGATCTGGACGGTAATGGCACCTTCGGCGACTCCGCCGATGCCGCCAAGGACACTTCCGGCAACGGAGCTCACGGTGTGACTGCTAGCCTGATCTACACTGCTGCCTACAACGGCCAGGTCGGACTGCGCGTGACGTCCACTCCGCCTAATGGCATTCCGAAGAGCAGCAATAACAATACGTTGATCGACGTGCAGGCCTCCCCGTCTGACTTGTCCATCGCTTCGATCGTAACATCCGATCTCGTCGTGGGCAGCAGGACCGACCTTGATATTGTGTTCCAAAGCGCCTTGGGATCTGGCAGCGATGCCAGCAACGTGGTGGTCCGCTTTTACGACGGCAATCCGCTAACGACTGGAAATATTATCGGCTCCAGCGTGACTATCAGCATTCCAAGAGGATCTTCGGTGCCGCTGCATATCAACGATCTCCCGCTCACTTCCGGGCAGACGCTCGTTTGGGTCTACGTGGATTCGGGCCGAGTCTTTGCCGAATACGATGAGACCAACAACACCACGAGTGTGAATGTCTCGAACAAGGCTCCTGTCGCCATCGCCCAGAATGTCACGGTCGTGGCCGCTGGCGAGCATTGCGAGGGAGCGGTTTCCGCAGAACAGGTGAACAACGGTTCAAGCGATCCGGATGGTGACGCGCTCACCTTGACGCTGACACCGGCAGGACCTTATTCGCTAGGAGATACCCCGGTGACCCTCACCGTCAGCGACGGCAAGTTATCGACCACGGCAGGCGCTGTCGTTACAGTGGTCGACCGAACTCCTCCGACTCTGGCTGGTCAAGGTGCCGATGGCACCATCGAGTGCCCTGACGTGCCAGTCTTCACTGCTCCGACCGCGACCGATCACTGTGATCTCGCTCCCGTTGTTTCCGAGGTCAGCGATGTAAGCACCCCTGGCACCTGCCCGGGTTCCTACACCCGCACGAAGACGTGGAAAGCGAAAGACGCGTCCAACAACGAGTCTGCTACCGTTAGCCAGACGATCGCGGTCGTCGATATTTCGCCCCCGACACTCAGTGGCCAAGGTGCAGATGCTACTTTGGAATGCCCTCAAGCCCCGGTCTTCACCACGCCGGTCGCGAGTGACCACTGCGATCGCAATCCAACCGTCACCGAAATCAGCGACATTACGATCGATGGCGTCTGTCATGGCACCTACACCCGCACCAAATCGTGGAGAGCCACGGATTGTGCTGGCAATGCATCCGCTCCGGTGACCCAAGCGATCACCATCGCTGATAGGACTCCTCCGACTCTCACCGGTCAAGGTGCTGATGCGACCATTGAATGCCCAGCCACTCCGGTCTTCACCGCTCCGGTCGCCAGCGACCTTTGCGATGCCGCTCCGCTTGTCAGCGTGGTGAGCGACGTTACGACTCCAGGCGCCTGTGCAGGTGTTTACCGCCGCACGATCACGTGGAAGGCAACCGACTGTTCCGGGCTTGAGTCCGCGACTGTGAGCCAAACGATCACCGTGACGGATACGAAGGTTCCGACCCTCTCGGGTCAGGGCGCGGATGCCACCATCGAGTGTCCTGCAGTGCCGGTCTTCACCGCACCTGTTGCCAGCGATCTTTGCGATGCCGATCCGGTTGTCAGTGTTGTCAGTGATATTACCACTCCGGGAGCCTGCGCCGGCACTTACAGCCGCACGATCACCTGGAAGGCGACCGACTGCTCACAACTCGCCTCCGCGACCGTGAG
>JAYWDF010000660.1:0-12347 GCA_043779985.1 Akkermansiaceae bacterium
GCCCGCTTTTCCGCGCGATGATCGAAGGTTCGTCCAGTTTCGAAGACGGTAGCGGCGGCTACGGCTACAATGCCTCCTACATCGGAGGAACTCCCGGCGGCAAAATCGACCCCACCACTAAAATTCTCATTTCCCAGCGTCCCGCCAACGTCACCAATCCGGGCCGCACGGTCATGTTCACCACCACCGCCTACGCCCTTCCCTTAGGGATTCAGGAATATGCGTTCTGCGAACCGCCGTTTCCAGACTTCGGCTCCGGTCCGTCGGGCAGCCGCCTTTCCCCCACCGTCCACTTCCGTGCCAACGGCAAAGCCCTCGTCGCTTGGTGCGATGGCAGCGTCACCGCCGAGCCGAAGAACTCCCTAAGCCCAGGCGCGAATCCCCACGGAGGCGATGCGGAAAAATGGAACCTCGGCTGGTTGGGCCCTGAAGACAACAACGGCTGGTGGAATCCCAGAAACTGACGGACCGTCGAAGGCAGGTGTGATACAGACATTCCTGTCTGTTCTTTCTCCAGCCACAGCCACTCGAAGAACAAACAAGAATGTCTGTGTCACGACGAAGACCCGCGGCACGCCGCAATCAGTTCATCATGCTCTGCCGCTGACTGCGGCGAGTCCACACAGCGCATCGCCCACTCCCGCTGCGGCTCCACAAACTGCGCGTGCATCGGCTGCACGTGATTGGAAAACTGCTCGCGCACCGATTCCTCCGTCCGCCCGCGCGTCAGCACGTCCCGCTCGATGCGCCGCTGCAGCCGCTCGTCCTCCGGGCAATCCACAAACACACTGAACGAAAATTTCTCCCGCAGCCACTCCGGATGCAATAACCACAACCCTTCTAACACCACGAACGGGGTTATTTCCAACTCCCGCGTCGCCGCCGTCCGCGTATGGCTTGTGAAATCGTAAACCGGCACTCGGGCCGCCTCGCCGCGCTCCAGACATTCCAGCACCACCCGCAGTGCCTCCCAGTCGATCGCCGCCGGATCGTCGAAGTTTGCCAAGCCCCGCTCCGCCTCCGGCAAATGCCCCAGATCGCGGTAAAAGCTGTCCAAGCAAAGGTGCCCCGCCTCCTCGCCCAGCCACTCGCCTAACTTCGCCGCCAGCCAGGTCTTGCCTGACCCGCTGCCGCCCACCACCGCGATGAATCGGGAATTGCTCATGTCCGGAACTAGAGAAAACGGCGGCGGCTGTCCATCCTTGGTGAAGCGGATTCGCCTACGGCCGCCGCTTCGGCACGAACGGCTACAGCGAGAACCGCGGGATGCGAATCCCCCGGTGCGAAGCGTCACCCGATTTTTTCGCCAAGAAATCGGAGCAGCAGCGCCAGTGCCACCCGGGCCAGCGCCGGGTTGTAGCGCGCGCCCTCGTCCCGGAGAAACGCGTGCGCCGCATTGAATTCGTGCCACTCGAAATCGACCTCGGAATCCTCCAACACGCGATGCACCTGCCGCCGCCCCTCGACTGGAATGTGCGGATCCTGTCGGCCGAACACGAACAACAGCGCCGCCGAGGACGACGGCAAGCGCGCCAAGGTGTCATCGCATTTTCCCAGCCCGAGATTTCCCGTGTGAAGATCCGTCGGATAGAAAGCACCCACCGCACTCACATCCGGATGCAGGCCTGCCCGCAACGCGAGATGCCCGCCCAGACACACGCCGAAGCTTGCAATTTTCCCCGTGCTCGACGCATGCGCCAGCAGGAACCTTACCACCACGTCCGTGTCCTCGTCATACGACGCGATTTCTTTCTCCGTCTTCAGGCTGTTCCCCCGCGCGGAGCCCTCCGCATCGTAGGCTAACACTGTCCCGAGCGGTTCGAATTCATGATACACTTCGGGCACCGCCACCAAATAGCCTTCCCCCGCCAGCGCCGCAGCCATCCGCCGGATCGGCCCGGTCACTTGGAAAATCTCCGAGTAAAACACCACCCCGGGATAGCGCCCGCCGCCCTCCGGAATGAACAGATGCACCCGCATCGCCCCGCGAGTGGTTTCAAGATCGACGAAGGATTCGGACAGCGTGGACATGGCCGGAGTCTCAACCCTTCTCCCCCCGGCGATCGAGCAAAACCGCACCGGTCTCTCAGACAGCGCGCCGTTACGAAAACGTCAGCCCACAGGCAGGAGGCGCGATTCCGAGGTCCGTGCCGCTGTGATTCGCCCGGCGTAGGCGGTCGACAGCGAGCTTCACCCGCTGCGCCGCGTCCGAGGCTTCCGCCAGCGTGTTGAGAAGCGAGAAACTGAAGCGCAGGCTGCTGCGGCCCCGCGCCCCGTCGATCCCCATCGCCAATTGCACGTGCGAAGGACGGATTTTCCCCGTCATGCACGCAGACCCCGCCGAGCACTCGATGCCCGCCTGGTCGAGAAGCTGGATCAACTCCACCGCCTCGCAGCCGTCGAAGCTCAGGTGACTCGTGTTAGGCAGCCGTTGTTCACGACACCCGTTGACGCCCACCCCCGGCAGCTCGTTGAGCAAGGTGGTTTCAAACAAATCCCTCATGACTGCGAGGACCCCGTGATCCTTCGCATGCCCTTGCATCGCACGCGCCGCAGCCCCCATGCCGACGATCCCCGCGATATTTTCCGTTCCGCCACGGCGGCCGTCCTCCTGCGAGCCGCCTCTCAGAAGCGGGAAAAACCGAATCCCGCGCCGCGCAAAAAGGGCACCCACCCCCTTCGGCCCATGAAATTTATGGGCGGAGAGCGACAGGAAATCCACGCCGAGGCGGCGCACATGCAGCGCCGTCTTTCCGGCGGCTTGCACCGCATCGGAATGCACCGACAATCCTCGCTCATGGGCCAGCAGGCAGACTTCGCGCAGCGGTTGCAACACCCCGGTTTCATTGTTAGCCGCCATCACGGAAATCATCGCCGCCCCCGGCAGCAAGCTGACGAATTTCTCCAAATCCAAGCGCCCGTCAGCATGCACGGGGGCATATTTCACGGGCCGGGCTAAATCCTCGGCACACCGCAGCACCGCCGAGTGCTCGATCGCGGAAACCACCGCCGCCCCGGCACCGACCAGCCGATCCAGCGAATGCAGCGCCGTATTCACACTCTCCGTGCCGCCGCCCGTGAAGATAATTTCATCGGCCTCCGCACCGATCCATTCCGCGACCTGACCGCGGGCCTCCTCGATCGCCCGGCGCGCCAGCCTCGCTCCCGCGTACGCGCCCGACGGGTTCGCGTGGCCATCGCGCAACCACGGCAGCATCGCCTCCAGCACCTCGGGTAACAGCGCCGTGCTCCCGTTCGCATCCAGATGGATCATGGCCAGATCATCCAAGGAACCCACCCACCCTTCAACTTCCAAATCACCGACCACCGATCAAAACTGCACCCATTAAGCGGCTGTGTTGATCGTGAAGGTCCGTTTTAATTTTCGCACGCGGCCCGAAAGAATGCGAAGTTCTGAAGCGTAAGGGGGCACTCATTGATCCATAATTTCCCGATGCGCTTCCTCACTCCGTTTCTCATTGCCCCGCTTGCTTTTGGCCACCCGGACCCCGGCGCGAAGCCGGGCGATGATCCGCAGTCGGCAGTGCGCACGGGCAACGGCGCCTGGACTTATGAAGCCGTGCCGCATTGGGGGGAGCTGCCGGAGGGCAAGATCATCGGCCCGACCCACGGTGGCGTGGTGGTGGATGACTTGAGCGGGCTGATCTACGTTTCGACGGATTCCGAACTCTCGGTGATCGTCTATCAGCCAGACGGGAAATTCCTACGGACCATCGCTCCAGAGTGCCGTGGATTCCACGCGATGGCGATCCGTCAGGAAAACGGCAAGCCCGTGATTTACGGTGCCCAGCTCAATGGCAACAAGCCGCCTAACCGGGTTTGCAAGATCGACGGCGAGGGCAAGCTCTTGCTTGAGATTCCCAACGCCACTACCGGCGAAGTGCCCGGCGGCTGGAAAGGTGTAACCGGCGTAACCGTCGCGCCGGACGGGGCGATTTTCGCGTCGATGGGCTATGGCTCGAACATCGTCCACAAGTTCGACGCTATGGGCAAGTTGCTCAAGTCCTTCGGCAGCAAGGGCCCGGATGAAAAGCAGTTCAACACCCCGCACGGCCTCGCCATCGATACCCGTTTCGGCGAGCCGCGCTTGCTGATCGCGGATCGTGAAAAGCGCCGCTTGGTGCATTTCGATTTGGAGGGGAATTGGATCGGTGTTTATGCCAGCCATCTTCGCCGGCCATGCTCGGTGAGTTTTTTCGGAGACACGCTCGCCGTCGCGGAACTTGAGTCCCGCGTGACCCTTCTCGACAAGTCCGGCACGCCGGTCGCCTTTCTGGGGGACAATCCGAACCAGGCGCAATGGGCGCAGTTCGGGGTACCGCCGCAGGACCAGCGGCTCGGGGTGTTCACCGCTCCACACGGCCTGAGTTTTGACAAAGCGGGAAATCTTTACGTCCAGGATTGGAACAAAACCGGCCGGATCACCAAGCTGACGAAGCTCTGAATCCTCCTCTCCGTAGGTAGTCCCGCCCACCGACACTCGTCCATTCCGCCCAAGTTCAGCTGAAGGCGGGACGACTTCCGAAGAAATCCGAACTTCCTGCGTAAGATTCCGGTCGGTTCCGGTAATATTACTGGAACCCATGCCGAGCCAGCCACTAGACCACCAGGAGAACCTTGTCGCGCAGATTACGCGCCATCAGGCGGTGCTCCATGCCTACATCCTCGGCTTGGTGCCGAACCAGACCAAGGCGGACGACGTGCTCCAGGAGACCAACCTCGTCTTGTGGCGCAAGGCCTCCGATTACGACCCGAGCAGGCCGTTCATGCCGTGGGCGTGCCGGATCGCCTGGTTCCAAGTGAAGGCTGCACGCCGCGATGCCGCCCGCGACCGCCACGTTTTCGACTCGGAATTGCTCGACCTGCTCGCCGCCGAAGACGACTCGGACGTGGAAGCCACCACCGCACTGGACCACGCCCTGCGGGATTGCCTCGACCGGCTACCGTCGGAAAAACGCGAGATGATTCTTCACCGCTATCAGGCGGACTCATCGGTGAATGCGATGGCCGCCACCCGCAATCTCAGCCCGGGTGCCATCTCCGCCCAACTCCACCGGATTCGGCAAATGCATGAAAGCTGCATCGAGGGAAAGCTCGGTGCCACCCCGTCATGAATTCCGACTACGATCCCAGTCGCCTCGACCTGCTGCTCCAGCATCTCTTCGACGAATCCATCAACGACTCCCAAGTCGCCGAGCTCAACGCGATTTTGTTAGATTCGCCACGATCCCGCAGTCACTACCGCAAAAGTCTCCGCCTGCATGCGGCACTGATCCGGCATCGGCAGACGGAAACCAGCGTTCAAACACCACCGCCAAGCCCGCCCGCGCGATGGAGGCGAGTCGCGCCCCGTCTGGCGATCGCCGCGTGTCTCCTGCTGGCGGCCCTTTACCATTGGATTCCAAACCAGAAGCCATTGGCCAGCCTCACCGGCACCACGGCTGCGATCTGGGCGGGAGCCTCGGCTACCGCTGATCTGGATCACCCGATGGACCTTGTCGCCGGATTTGCCGAAGTTACCTATCAGAACGGAGTGCGGGTGATTCTGGAAGGCCCCTGTCGCTTCGCAGTCACCTCGCCGATGTCCATGAGCGTCACCCACGGCCGGGCAACCGTGAAAGTTCCCCATCCGGTGACGGGCTTTCACCTCGACACCCCCGCCGGACGCATGACCGACCTAGGCACCGACCTAGGCACCGACCTAGGCACCGAGTTCGGAATCGCGGTCGGGTCCGGCGTCGAGGGACCGGTGGTCCTGACGGAAGTCTTCAACGGCGAAATCGAAATTCCGGGCGAAACCACCGCCAGGAAACGCCTCTACGGGGGCGATTCGCTCGCGATCGTGCGCGAAGGCGGTGGAACAAAACTCCTTTCCGCACTCGGCGAATACCGGGTGAATCTCGGCGACTCGGCGCGGCGATTGCCACCATCCAACAGCTCTCCGGAAACGGGAAATCTCGCTCGCGGAAAACCCGTCACCAGTTCGGCCCATTATTCGATGCCCCATGGCAGCGTATTCCCTCCCGCCACCCTAACCGACGGACGCTTGAATGATTCCGGCTCGCCAGGCGACTGGTCATTCTGGCTCGCCCCTAACGGGGAGAACGGCGAGTTCACCGTCGATCTTCTCGATGCGCGGGAAATCGGCCGGATCGATCTCCAGAACACCCGCAACCGCACCCATGGCGACCGTGGAATGCGCGAGATCCGGATCATGACGTCCACCGACGGATCCCGCTTCGAGGAGCTGCTTCACACCGAACTCCCATGGATTCCGGAGCTACCGCCGCCCGGAGTTGATTTCCCGTTTGAATCACTGCGCTTTCCCCCGGTGAATGCCCGCTACGTCAAGGTGGTCGGCATCAGTCACTATTCCCATCCCGAACGCTCCAAGGAAAATACCAATCACGGCGGCGGTCTCAATGAAATCCGGATTTTCGCCCCATGAAGTTGTCACCCTATCTCGCGATCCTGTTCAGCTTCCTCAATTCCGGCTGCGATCAAAAAAGCGCGGTCGCCGTGGAAAACGCCGCGCCCCTAACCGGCCTCGTCACCTTCAACGCCCACATCCGGCCGATCTTCTCCAACACCTGCTTCGCCTGCCACGGGTTCGATGCCAAAAAGCGCGAGGCCGACTTGCGTCTTGACACGCCGGAAGGCGCTTACGCCAAGCTCAAGGACTCGGAGGAACACGCCATCGTCCCCGGCAAACCGGATCAAAGCGCGATTCTCAAACGCATCGTCTCCAAGGATCCCGAAGAGGTCATGCCGCCGAAGGATTTCCACAAGGACCTAACGGAAAATCAGAAGTCCCTCATCCGCGCATGGATCCAACAAGGGGCGAAATATGAACAACACTGGGCCTTCACCCCGCTGGTGAAGCCCGCCGTCCCCACACCCGCAAACCACGCGGATGAGGTCGCCAATCCCATCGACAACTTCATTCTCACCTCGCTTGAACACAAGAAACTCGCACCCGCTCCACTTGCGGACCGCGCCACCTTGCTGCGCCGCCTCTCACTTGACCTCACCGGCCTGCCACCCTCCCCGGAAGAACTGGACACCTATCAGGCAGATCCCGGCCCGGATGCCTATGCGAAGCAGGTCGAGCGCCTGCTCGCCTCACCTCATTACGGCGAGCGCATGGCCGTGCCGTGGTTGGACATCGTCCGCTTCGCCGACACGGTAGGCTATCATGGCGACCAGAATGTGCGGGTGTTTCCCTATCGCGACTACGTCATCAAATCCTTCAACGACAACAAGCGCTTCGACCAGTTCACCACCGAGCAACTCGCCGGCGACCTGCTGCCCCATGCGACCGATGAGCAGCGCATCGCCACCGGATTCCTCAGGCTCAACATGATGACCCGCGAAGGCGGCGCGCAGGACAAGGAGTATCTGGCGAAATCCATGGGTGACCGCGTGCGCGCGGTCGGTGCCGCATGGCTCGGACTTACCACCGGCTGTTGCGAGTGTCATGACCACAAGTTCGACCCCATCACCGCTAGGGATTTCTACTCGCTCGGGGCGTTTTTCGCTGATGTCCGGCAATGGGGAGTCTACTCGGATTACAAATACACGCCCAATCCGGATCTGAGTGGATTTTCAAACGACTCTCCGTTCCCACCCGAGCTCTACTCGAAAAACGCCGCGGTTGAAGCGCGACTCGCCCTGCTTCAGAAATCCGCCGCCGGGATCCTGGCCGCCTTGAGGACGGAAAAAGACGAAGCCGGGTTCCAACAGTGGAGCCGCCACACCGCCTCCTTTCTCGCTGCCAACCCGAGCGGCTGGATGGAACTCACACCGACGCTTGTCACCCCGTCCCAGGGGACCGCCCATGAGGTTTCACCGGATCATTCCGAGCTCCTCACCGGACCGCCGAAGAAGGAGGAAATCATCACGCTGGAATTTCCCCTGCCCGACGAAGCCATGCGCTCGATCCGCTTCGATGTGCTGCCCGACCCGAAAAACGCCGGCAAAACCGGACGTCAGCAAAATGGCAAATTCTCGGTGACGCCGATTTTCAGCGTCGATAACCAACCCTTGAAGATCGCTTGGAGCCAGGCCGACCGACGCACCGCCAAAGCCTATCACAACGGCGACAGCGATCCGTTGCTGGAGGCGGAATGGCGCTCCGCACCCGCCAGTTGGGAAGAACCCCAAGACGCGGCAGCCCTCCCCCACACCGCTCTCTATCATCTAGCGGAAACACTTCCCGCCACCGCAGGCCGGATCCTACAGGTGCGCTTGGCCAGCGCCGACGTCGGACGGGTCAAATTCAGCATCACCCCATTCGGCGATGCGGTTCCGGGACAGGACAGCGCGCCTCAAGGCGAGCTCGCCGCCGCATGGGTCTTGGCGACCACGCCGGACGCCAGGCTCCCAGAGTCGTATTTAGCGGTCCGCAAATCGATCATCGGCTGTCGTGCGGGCTACGCCTATTGCGTCGTGGCCCAAGCGCTTCCTGCGGACAAGATCCTGAGCACCCACGTGCTCCCCCGCGGAGCCTAGATGAATCCCGGCGCAGAGGTGCAGCCGGCGGTTCCCGGATTTCTCCCGCATGTCTCGCTCCGCACGGATGGCACCAGGCTCAACCGGCTCGACCTCGCAAAGTGGCTAATAGACGCCGAGAATCCCCTCACCTCCCGCCAGTTGACCAACCGGCTTTGGAAACAATTTTTCGGCAAAGGCCTATCCAACGTGCTCGACGACCTCGGCAACCAGGGCGAATGGCCTTCACACCCCGAGCTGTTGGACTGGCTCGCCGCCGAGTTCCGTGATTCCGGATGGGATGTGAAGCACATGGTCCGCCTGATCGTCACCAGCCGAACCTATCAGCAGATCTCCGCGATGCGTCCGGACCTGGCGGAAACCGATCCCGCCAACCGCCTGCTAGCGGGACAATCCGCCCGCCGGCTGGATGCCGAGTTCATTCGCGACAACGCACTGGCGATTTCCGGATTGCTCAATGACGGTCTCATCGGCGGCCCGAGCGCGAAGCCCTATCAGCCGGATGGATATTTCGCCAACCTCAATTTCCCGGAACGAAAATACGACGCGAGCACCGGTGACGACCAGTACCGCCGCGGCCTCTACATGCACTGGCAGCGGACCTTCATGCATCCGATGCTGGCCGGTTTCGACGCGCCGAGCCGCGAGGAATGCACTGCCGACCGCTTCCAGTCGAACAGCCCGCAGCAGGCGCTCACGCTGCTCAACGATCCCACCTTCGTCGAGGCCGCGCGGGCTTTCGCCCTACGGGTGATCCGCGAGAAACCCGGTGAAACCGCCGACCGCATCCGCCATGCGGTGAAGCTCGCGCTGTCCCGTGACGCCAAGCCCAGTGAGGTCGAGTCACTTGGTAAATTCCTCGTGACCCAGCGCGAGTTCTATCAGACGAAGCCGGATCAAGCGGCTGCCTTTTTGAAAACCGGCCTGTCCGATCCCGGCACCGGCGAGGATCCCGCCGAACTCGCCGCATGGTCCCAGCTCTGCCGCGTCATCCTCAACCTGCACGAAACCATCACCCGCTACTGACCCGTGAACCATCCACTCATCGACCAGTTCGAGCGCTATCAGCAGGATTTCAGCCGCCGGACTTTTCTGCAAAGAAGTTTTGCCGGCATCGGCGGCATGGCGTTGTCCCAATTGCTAGGTTCATCGGCCAAACTGCCGTTTCTCCAAAGCCAGGGCGGGCTGCATTTTCCCGCTAGGGCGAAGCGCATCGTTCATCTCTGCATGGCGGGTGGTCCCTCGCATTTGGAATCCTTCGATCCGAAGCCGCGGCTCGACGCGCTCAACGGCCAGCCGTTTCCCGACTCATTCACCGCCGGCCAACAACTCGCGCAGCTCCAAGGCAGTCAATTGATCGCGAGAGGCTCGTTCACCCAATTCAAAAAATGGGGCGAGAGCGGCATCGAGGTGTCCGATCTGTTTCCACACATCGGGTCGATCGCGGACGAGATTTGCGTCGTTAGATCCATGGTCACCGAGCAGATCAACCACGACCCGGCCCATGCGTTCATGAATTCCGGTTCCATCCTCAAGGGTCGTCCGAGCATGGGTTCATGGCTGCTCTACGGCCTCGGTTCCGAGACCCAGGACCTGCCCGGCTACGTCGTCATGGTCTCACGCGGCGCGGAGGCGGACCAGCCGATCTCCGCCCGCCAGTGGAGCGCTGGATTCCTGCCCAGCAAGTTTCAAGGGGTCCAGTTCCAGAGCAAGGGCAGCGCCGTGCACTACGTCGGCAGTCCGGACGGCGTCTGTCAATCGACCCAGCGCCAGGTCATCGACGAGATCCAACGGCTCAACGGAGCTCTCCGCGACGAACGGGTGGATCCGGAAATCGAGACGCGCATTTCCCAATATGAAATGGCCTTCCGGATGCAGTCATCGGTCCCCGAGCTCTCCGACATGCGCGACGAGCCCCAACACATTCTTGACCTTTACGGTGTGAAGGCTCCGGGTGACGGCTCGTTTGCCAGCAATTGCCTGTTAGCCCGCCGGATGCTAGAGCGGGGCGTGCGCTTCGTGCAGCTCTACCATCGCGGCTGGGACCACCACGGCGACATCGAGAAAAAAATGCCTGCCTCCGCGAAACTCACCGACCAGCCGTCCGCCGCGCTGATCAAGGATTTGAAACAGCGGGGGCTGCTCGAGGATACCCTCGTCATCTGGGGCGGCGAGTTCGGGCGCACGCCGATGGGCCAGGGAAGCGGGCGCGACCATCACATCAAGGGCTTCAGCCTGTGGATGGCGGGGGCCGGCATCAAGCCCGGCATGGTCCATGGCGCGACTGATGAGCTCGGCTATGCAGCGGAGCGGGACATCGTCCATGTGCGCGATCTGCATGCGACGCTGCTCCACCAATTCGGCATCGACCACGCGCGGTTCAGCACCAAGTTCCAAGGACTTGACTACAAACTCACCGGAGTGGAGCCAGCCAAGGCGGTCATGGCCATCATGAGCTGAACGATGCAGCATTTTCCCTGATGAAGGGGATTCATTGGCTCGTGGCAGGGCATGCCGGCAAGCGATGCGGCGGGCGCGCCCTTTGCACCATTTCGGCACTCACCGGAACTATTTTCCCTTGGAGCGCCGGGGAGAGGCTGATGCGAGCGCGTGGGGCGGACATGCCAACGAGTTCTTGAGTGACCCGGCCTGGAGAACTAGTTTCGCCCGACGTTTTCCCGCCTCTCTCGGGCCGGGCGGGGCACACAGATTTAAGAATGTGCAAGTGACTGTGCATTTAGCACTTGGAGGATGCGGAACTTACTGCTAGATCCTCTCATCAGACAGTTGGGTTTTGTGTGGAATTATGCAATGAGTCGGAAAAAAAATGCAGTTGGGAAACGCGAGATCCAAGCAGCGGCATCTGTGGAGCAAGAAGTCGCCCCGGAGGAGCATGCCATGGCGTTCCCTGTGGTTGGCATCGGCGCGTCGGCGGGCGGGCTGGCGGCGTTTGAGGCGTTTTTCTCGGGAATGCCGGCGGAGTCCGATCCCGGGATGGCCTTCGTGCTGGTGCAGCACTTGGCACCGGACCAGGAGAGCATTCTGAGCGATCTGATTCAACGCTACACCCGCATGAAGGTCTTCGAGATCGAGGATGGCATGGAGGTGCGGCCGAACTGTGTTTACATCATCCCGCCGGGCCATGACTTGGCGTTCTTGAATGGCGCGCTGCAATTGCTCGACCCCGTCGCGCCACGCGGCCAGCGCTTGCCGATCGATTTCTTCTTCCGCTCGCTCGCGCAGGACCAGCACCAGCGGGCGATCGGCATCGTGCTTTCCGGAACCGGCAGCGATGGCACGCTGGGCGCTCGGGCGATTAAAGGCGAGGGCGGGATGGTCATGGCGCAGCGCTTGGACTCGACCGAGTTCGACAGCATGCCGCGCGGTGCGCTCGCCACCGGCCTGGTGGACTTCGAGTTGCTGCCTGCGGAAATGCCGGCCCAGTTGATCGCTTACGCCGGGCGCGCCTTCAACCAGGTTCGGACCCCACCGGAGACGCTGAGACTGGAGACAGAGAATTCCTTGCAGAAAATCTTCATCCTGCTGCGTTCCCAAACCGGGCATGATTTCTCGCAATACAAGCCGAGCACCATTTGCCGTCGCATCGAGCGGCGCTTGGCCGTTCACGGGATTGAAAAGCTGGAGGCTTACGTCAAATTCCTGCAGGAGACCCCCGCAGAGGTCGAGGCGCTGTTCCGGGATATTCTCATCGGCGTCACCAACTTTTTCCGCGATCCGGAGGCGTTCCAGGTATTGGAGCAGCAAGTGATTCCCAAGCTTCTTGCCAACAAGCCTGCAGGCGGTGTACTGCGCGT
>JAYWDF010000661.1:0-4502 GCA_043779985.1 Akkermansiaceae bacterium
GCCACACCCTCCACGTCGCGACCTCCAAGGCGACGGTCTATGCACAGCCGATCATCGATCACTTCGGCTTGGCGACGTATTTCGTCAGCGTGAATGGCAGCGAGCTCGATGGCACCCGTGCGAACAAAGCAGAGCTCATCGCCCACATCCTCGAACGCGAAAACATCCTGCCGGCGGACGTCATCATGATCGGTGACCGCGAGCATGACATGCTCGGGGCCAAGGCGAACGGACTCCCCGCCATCGGCGTCCTCTGGGGCTACGGCAGCGGCGGTGAGCTGATGGAATCCGGCGCGGACGCGTGCGTCCGCCTTCCGCACCTGCTGACAGAGATGATCGGAAGCCTGTAGGGAGAGGGGATGTCCTCATCCCCTCTTCAGAGGAGGAGAAAAAAGAAAGGATGAGGACATCCCTTCTCCCTATTTCACCAGCAGCGCCCGCTCGCTTTGCCACAGAGTGAACTCTCCATCACGCAGTTTTGCTTTCACAGGATTCCTGCGGATGTATCTCACTGCATTCGCGAAGTGCTCTCCATCGCGGATCAGCGTGTCCCGGTAGTTCGCCTGCCAGATGGTTTTCCCGGCGATTCGTCGGGCGGAGAACGATTTCCAAGCTTTCACCAGATCGCCCAAAGGCACCATCGGTTTAAGCAACAAGTGGACGTGGTTGGGCATGATGACCCACGCGTGATGCACCACCTTGTCGCCTTGGCACCGCATCAGCACCTCCTCCAGAAGGAGACGGCTTGCCTCATCTCCCAATAGGCAGGAACCGCTTCCCTGATCCATCCATTGCTCAAGCAGGTCCGGGAATTGGCGGTGATATTCGTGCTCCACCACCGTATCCCAAGGCTCGGGATGGATGTTGAGGAAAACCTGCCGCTCCTCCCGCCAAATCCTGAGTTTCCCGACTGGGATCGAGTCTCCCAGCCGGAAAGTCACAAACTGCATGACCTCATCCTGCGACCAGTGCGGGAGTTTACCCGGCCGCTTGTCGATGGGGTCGTCGGGATGAAGAAAATCGTGGGACATGGGGAAACGCGACGTCCTCATCCCGATTTTCGGAATAAGGGGATGAGGACATCCCCTCCCCCTATCATTGATTCGCTTTATCGAACGCGGCGTCGAACGCGAGGTTGCTCGACGGGAAATCCACCGCACGGACAAATGCCGCGGCTTCCTCGCCACCGTGCACCCGGTCCATGCGGATGTCTTCCCATTCGACTGAAAGCGGGCCTTTGTAGCCGACGTCGTTGAGCGCGACGATGATGTCCTCGAACTCGATGTCGCCATGTCCCAGCGAGCGGAAATCCCAGAAGCGCCGAGCATCGCCGAAATTCGTGTGCCCGCCGAAGACTCCAACGGAGCCGTCACCGTGATTCCACCAGACGTCCTTCATGTGCACGTGGAAAATCCGTTTGCCAAGATCGCGGATGAACTTGACGTAGTCCACGCCCTGATAGCCGAGGTGAGACGGATCGTAGTTGAAGCCGAAACGTTTGTGATTTCCCACGGCTGCCAGGGCGCGTTGGGCAGAGGCGATATCGAAGGCGATTTCTGTTGGATGGACTTCGAGGGCGAAGTTCACGTCGAGCTTGTCATACGCATCAAGGATCGGCAGCCAACGCTTGGCGAAGTCCTTGAAGCCCTTTTCGTAATACTCCTGCGAGGTCGGTGGGAAGGCGTAGAGCGAGTGCCAGATCGATGAACCGGTAAAGCCGTTGACGACTGCGGGAAATTCGTCCTTCCCCTTGCGGCCCGGCTTGGCATTGAAAAACGCCCGGGCGGCCTTGCCAGTGGTGATCATCTTCTTCGCCGCCCGCTTGCGGACGCCTTCCGGATCGCCGTTGCCCCAGACATCGGGGGCGAGAATCGCTTTGTGGCGCTCGTCGATGAGATCGCACACCGCTTGGCCCACGAGATGGTTGGAAATGGCGAAACAGGTGAGCCCGTGGTCGGCAAGCAACTCCCATTTTTCCTTCACATAGGTTTTGCTTGATGCGGCGGCGTCCACGTCGAAGTGGTCGCCCCAGCAGGCGAGTTCGAGGCCGTCATAGCCCATTTCGTAGGCGAGCGGGGCAAGTTCAACGAGCGGGAGATCAGCCCATTGGCCGGTGAAGAGTGTGACGGGACGGGACATGGTGATTGAGTATGAGTCGCTGTGGGGAGAATGGCCGTTTGACGGAGTGGGATAAAGCAAAAACGTCGCCGCGATAACGGGAAGTCTGACGATTTCCTGGCAGCTTCGTGCGAAAATCAATGATTCAAGAACCCGTATGATGGGAGACCTTTTCGTGCATTGCTGTTTGGAGCTGCCGGGTGACCGGGCCGGGTGCCAAGGGGCGGTCACAGAAGCGGCTGACGACGACAGCACCGCGGATGGAAGATGTGAGGAGGATTTCCTCCGCAGCATGAAGATCATTCAGGGTGAATGTCCCCTCCTCGCAGGGGATGCCGTTTTCCTCCGCCAGCTCTATCAGGACCTCACGGGTCACTCCGGGAAGACAGCCAGAGTCAAGCGATGGAGTCAGGAGAATACCGTTAGATACGAAAAACAGATTCGCGTTGGCCGTTTCGCAAAGGTGCCCGGCGGTGTTGAGAAAAACGGATTCCTGGAAGCCGAGGCGGCGCGCATGATCGAGTGCGACGAGGTTTTCGGCGTAGGACGCGCACTTCATGCCGGCGAGCGGCGAGTGCTCATTGCGTTTCCATGGTGAGACGTTCGCGCTCAATTCCAGCGGTGCGTCGAGCGTGTGGGTGGCGGTCATCCAGACGAGGTGATCCCCGCCCAGCGCAAGGTCATTGACCCCGCCGCTGCCGCCGCTGATGGCGAGGCGAACCCGCGCCCGTCCCGCCGTTAGCGAGTTCATCTCCAGCAGCTCGACCATGATTTTCTCAAGGTCGGTGATGGGCACAGCCCACCCCAGGCGGGTGCAACTGGAAAAGAAGCGGGCAAGGTGGCGCTTTGCAAAAACGGGCGCGCCGTCCAAGGCCAGCAGAGTCTCGAACAGACCCAAGCCAAGAATGCCGCCGCGGTCCCCGGGCGATGCGGGGAAATCGGGGGTGAAAAGCCATTGGCCATTGCACCAGATGCGGGTCAGCGGGGATCCTGTCATTTTGGGAAGTCTGTGGGGTGGTAAAATTTCAGGGACTGCTTATGGCTTTGCGGTTTACCCGCGCTGTGCCAGTTTCCAGCCATGCGGTTTTACATCTTCTTCAGTGGCTTGACGATTCTTGCGATGGGCGTGGCATCGATGTATGTGCTGGACCGGGCGAACTCACTGGGATTTCTGCAAGGTGCGCTGACTCTAGGCGGCGGAATCGTCATTTGTGGGATATTTTCGATTAAAATGCAATGGCACGGCATCATTGGGGCGGGAATACTCGCGCTGCTCGGGGCGGCTCGCGGATTGGGAAATGTGCCGGGCTTGGCGAAGTTCATGGCTGGCGATCGTCCGCGTGGGGCGACGCCGTTGTTGGAGATGGGAGTGACTTTGATCTCGCTGCTGCTTTTGCTGAAAATCATTCGGGCGCTTTCGCAGGAGCGGCTGCGCCGGATGCTGGAGTCGGAGGAGTGAGCGGCGGAGTCACCGGAGGAATCACGGGCGGCGCTGGCGCAGGAGCGGGTGGGACGGGCTTCGGCAGGTGGTCCTGCCACTGGTGCAATTCGTAGCCCTCGCCGACGCCACCAATCTCAGCCAACAGATCGTGACAGCGCTGCCGCCACTTTTCGTAATCCGGGGCTGTCCGCTCGGTCTCCCGACTGCCCGGAAAGACGACGTAGCTGACCTTCAAATCCGACACCGGACGATTGTATGGCGACGCTTTCACGTTAAGTTCATGCGCGAGGCGCAATGAGCCCTCCCCTACTTTGAAAGTGGGGCCGCCGTCACCGACGATCGCCGGATAGAGCTTCTTTTCATAAACGACCACCGCGTAATCGCCGATTTTCGGCGCGAAGGGGTCACTCGAACTGAGAATGTCGACAGGGATCACGATGAACGGATCATAGTCGGCGATGAGGAAGCTGCGGTTCTTGAGGTCCTCGATTCCGCGCTTGAGATACTGGATGCGCTCGCGCAACCACGTCTTGCGGGTGGCGGTGGTGGTGGCGAGAGCGAGTTCCTTCTGAGCGGCGACGATCCGCCGTTCCCAACCGGCGACCATCGGATTCGGAGTCGGAGTTTTCTTGGACCAACCGTAACTGGTGAACGGCTGATAGTTCGGGGAATCCACGATGTCATCCGACATCGTCGCGAGGCGATCACCGTCCGAACCGTCGGAGACGACGTCCATTTCCGCTTGGAGGAAAAACACCCGCCGGCCAGTCGCACCACGCAGATTGAGGATCGTTTCGCAGTCGAAGGTGTTGTGCTTGGTGAGCAGTTCGTTGAGGGTGTTAGCATCCTGGCGGATGCGCTCGGTCTTGTTCGCGTAGAGCTTGGTGAACCAGGCGGAGACCTCGGCTTTTTCCACGATCGCGGGCAGACCAGGCAGCATTTT
>JAYWDF010000662.1:0-4488 GCA_043779985.1 Akkermansiaceae bacterium
CAGCGGACCCTTCAATTTCGTCAAGAACGGCAACGGCATCGCGATCTTCCGCGTGGACAATACCTACACCGGCACCACCACCATCAACGGCAGTGGCACCTTGTCCTTGAACGGAGCAGGAAATCTCGGTGAGGGCGCGGTGATCCTGGCAAGTGCCACCGGCACCCTGGGGTTTGAAGTCTCACAGGAAACAACCGTTGCCAACCCGATTTCCGGCCCCGGCAAGGTGGCGGTCTCGGCAAGCTCACAGGCACCCGTCAACCTGACTGCGGTGAACACTTACACCGGCACAACAACCATCGCCGCCAGCATCCTCCGCTTCGGCGGACTCAACCCGGACGTCACGGGAAATATCTCCGTGCTGAGCGGCGGTGCTCTCGGTGGCAACGGCTCCGCCGGCGGTGCGGTCACCATCGTCTCCGGTGGCGGACTCGGCGCGCGGATCACCGATTGGACAGGCGCGGCCGGGATCGGATATGACGATCTGGCCGTGGCCACCCTCGACGCCACTGCGGGCGCGGTGGCGGTGAAAATCGACACCACCGGCTTGGTCAATTTCACCGAGACCGCCAAGTCATTCACCATTCTCAACACCACGGGCGGAATCACCAATTTCGACGCCACCACCGTCACGGTTTCCACCACCGGGTTCTCGGGTAGCGGGACGTTTTCACTCGCGCAGTCAGGAAATTCACTCGTGCTTTCCTATGCGCCCGGAGCTACGAATCCTTACCTGGCGTGGGCGACCGGCGCCCCCTACAACTTAGTCGGTAACGACGCGCTGCCCAACTCCGATCCCGACAACGATGGCATCAGGAACTCGATCGAATTCGTAATCGGCGGCAATCCGACAACTGTGTCGGACTCCGCTAAGTTGCCGACCAGCGCGGTCATCGGTTCCAACCTGGTCTTCACCTATCGCCGCAGCCACCTGTCCGCTTACTTGAATCCCACCGTTCAATACAGCTCCAACCTGTCTGCCTGGACCACCGCGCAAAACGGCGTGAACGGCGTCACCATCACCTCGACCAACGATATCGAGCCCGGCATCGACCAAGTCGTCGTAACCATTCCGACGTCGCTGGCCGTCGGGTCGAAGCTCTTCTCCCGCCTCGACGTGGTGGTTCCATGAATTTAAATCGCAATACGAATCATTCGTTTTGATCATGAAATCCCACGCTCCATCCACCTGCAAGAGACACCCGGGTTTCACCTTGGTCGAACTGCTTGTCACCATCACCATCATCGCCGTCCTTGCCGCGCTAGGATTCATGGGCAGTTCCAGCTTCCTCAAGCGGGCGGGAGCAGTCAAGGATGTGGCCAACATGAAGACCATCTGGTCGGGCATCACACTATACGCTGCCGACCACAATGACATGCTCCCCGGCAGCCCCACCAGCGGCCTCTTCAGCGGCCAAAAAGCGGTGTACACCATGAATGCTAACAACGGCCGGCTTGCCTGTTTCATCGCGCCTTACCTAGGATACGCCGAGCCCAAGGAAGGCGCGATCATCGAACCGATGCTGTCGAGTTGGCAAAAAACCAGTGTCCAGAAGGCCGTCAATGCCTACTGGTTCCGCATCGATGTGCCCACGGCCACCGATCCCACCACGACTTTCAGGCCGTGGGGTTACGCCTATGCCGCCAAGCCGATGCAGATGTCTGCCGCGATGAGCAAAATCGATCCGTCGCGCACGTGGGCCTTTACGGATCTGGATCAATTGCATCCCGATGCGCTTGCGGCCAAGCCGGGTTGGCTCAAGGAAGTCCCGGAAAAGATAGCTCATGGCACCTACCGGCTTGCCATGTATTTCGATGGCAGCAGCGGAAAACTGAACCAAAAGAACCAGCCCAACTGAATTCGATTTCCAGCTAAGGTCCTATCAATCACGGATCAAGCTGATTGATTCTTAGCCTCAGGAATCGGGCCCAAGTGGCTCCGTCGCCAATCGCAAAGGTCACCAAGCGGGTCGGACTTCCGGTGGTTTCAGTGACACTCGCAATCGCATTCAGAACGTTGAATGGAGCGCCCCGCTCCGACATCGCAAAATCCGTCCACACGCCATCCAAAGTCCCGGCGGCTTGAAGGGTAATCCGCAAATCCGTGAGCGCGGGATTTCTCGAAAATCGGAATTCAACTCCGCCATTGGCGTGCTGGATGGTGGGCAACAATCCCGCTTGAGCCACCAAGGGATCGCCCGCCAAGGCATATTCCAAGAGGTTCACCACACCGTCCTGATCCGGGTCGGCCGCGGCCCCTGATCGAGCCTCGTTCTGCCAGTCCGTGCCGAACCTCGCCTGCTGCCAGGTCATCCATGGCGGGGCGGGTGCCATGCCAAAACCTAACGTTGCCGAACCGGGCGCGATCCGCAGGCCGCCGCTGGCATTCGCCGGATCGTCCATTCCTGATAGAATCAGGGTCACTTGATTGCCGAATAGATGATCTCCCAGCCGCGGCAGCGTGAAGGTGTATGGAAGCAGGCCTGCACCGGGATTGATCATGACCGCGCCGCCGATCGGCGTGGCCTGGGATGTTAAAATACCATTGCTTGCCGGGTCATTGGCTGGCGCGCTGTTCCAAGTCATCGTTTCACTGAAGCCTGGAACCGCCTGCTTCATCCCCCACAACTGGATCTGCTGCGCGAAGGTGTTATTGAAACTGATTTGAAACGTCGCGGGAGCGTTCAGGTCCACCCCGGACGAAGGCAGATCAAACTGGAAATAGGCCTTTCTGGCGGCGTCCAGACTGGTGCTGAACTTCACCATGAGATAGCCAAGCGCGGCCTCGTCCACGTCGGCACCCGCAAAACTCCCGCCGCGGATACACGCCTCGCGGGCGACCGGGGCGGGGTTGGGAACGAGAGCGACCAGACGCGGGCCGGCAGCGCCACTTTCCCGCGACGAGACCAGCAAGCCGGCGGCTTGCGTGTCGCCAACCGTTAGTTCCGGTTGCGCGACATCCCAGCGGTGGTCCTGCACGACGAGAAACGAGGCGAACCCATCGACGCGGGATTTCACGAATTCCGTGACGTCGAGTGACCGCGTGGTGGGAACGGTTGAATCGGCAACGATCTGGCCGAGCATCCGCGCGCCCGTGCCCTGCGAGGCAACGATGTTATTTTTGATTTCATTTCCGCCGGAAACATTCGCCTTCAGCACCGAGGCCATGCCTGTCCAGGTTGCGCTGCTCTCGGACCAACTGTTATCGGTGACGCCATAGACATGGGCCTGAATGGGGCTCACCCCAGATGTTGTCGCCACGTCGAGTTCGAGCAGCACGGAATGAACGTCGGGGGAGCTTCCGGCGGGCACTGGAATTCGGATCAAAGCAACCCGGCGACCGTCAGCGGTTCCGTCGGCCCGCACCCGCATGGCCGCCAGCGCGCCACCAGTTAGAGTCTTCGAACCACCGTCGCCCAACTGCGTGTCCGCGACGGCGCTGCGGGTGGAGAGCGACATGGCCCGGCGCGGCACGGTGATCAACCACACCGCCTGCGCGGGAAGGCTGGCTGTCGGGAGCTTGCCCGCCTGGAGACGGGTGAAACGAGTGACTCCCCCGGCCGCCCGGGTGCTGACTTCCTCGACGAAAACGGGATTGTCCGCGGCAATCGGCAGCGCGGAAAAATCCACGTCCAGCGGGATGGCCGCAGTCTCCTTGTTGGCGATGAAAACATGGTAGGTGTCGCTCGTCGCATCGCCGGTGGCAAGGCTCCAGACGCCCGCGCTCGGCGTGGGACTGGCACCGAGCGTGGTGGTGAGTTGCAAACGCGGCCGTCCGCCCTTGGCCGCCTTGATAAACAGTCGATAGACTTCCGCGCATTTGGTGGCACCGCCGTAGTTGTTACCGCCGGTGCCGTTTTCCACGTAATGAGTGCCGTTCTTCGCGATGCCGTAGAACGAGTTGCTCGCCGTCTGACCGAACTTGAATTGATAGATCTGGTTGATTCCGCGACCGGTTAGCGCGGCTAAGTTCGCTCCGAGCGCCGAGAAATCAACCGGCGAATCCTGCGTGGCGGTGAGCGTGTCGTAGAGTGCCCCGGTGCGGACGTTGAACTCGGTCAGCGCCATCGGCAGCGGCAGTTCGCCGGGCATGTCCGCATCGAGATAACCGCGCAGCGCGTCGTAGTCGTTGATATAGCCGGTGAATCCGCCACCGGCATTCGTGCGGGTGGTGTATTTCTGATAGTTATAAACATGCAGGTTCAGCCAGGCGGGGGAAGTGGACCCATCGAGCTTCAAATGCCGGTTGGCCACCGCGTCATGGCCCCAGGTGTCGGTGGTCGCCGCGTCCGCGCCGATGGTGTTGTATTTTTCCGCGCCGTTGGCGGTGTTGGCAGCGAAGACTTGTGGCACCAGGGCTTTCCCGTAGCGGGCGTTCATGTCGGAGATTGCGCACTGGATCGCGTCCGAGCAGAAACGGAAGCGCACCAGCCAGTCGGCCTCGGTCATGCCGGCCCAGCCGTTAGGTTCGTTGAACATGGAATAATT
>JAYWDF010000663.1:0-4487 GCA_043779985.1 Akkermansiaceae bacterium
ACCAACTACCTTGCTGATGCAGCCGACGTCCGTCTGACCACGGGTGCTGTCCTCGACCTTACCTTTGCAGTTGGGACCCCGGACACCGTCGATGAACTCTACATTGATGGAGTTCAACAAGCTACCGGTGTGTGGGGCGCAGTCGGATCAGGAGCGGCTCATGAGTCCGCACTCATCACTGGAACCGGTCGCTTGAATGTCACGACGGGCTCTGCTGGAGATGCCTACACCACATGGGCATCCGCCAAGGGACTGACTGTTGGAGTTAATGACGGCAAGGAGCAGGATCCGGATGGCGACGGACGGAACAACCTCGGCGAGTTCGCCTTCGACAGTAATCCGCTTTCGGGCGCCGCGAGCGGCAAGGTCGTAGGCAAGGTCGCAACGGTGGGTGGAAGTCCGGTTCTGACGCTGACTCTTCCGGTCCGCACGGGAGCGACGTTCTCAGGAGCGACCGAGCAGGTTTCCACATTGGTGGACACCCTTGTTTATCGCATCCAAGGCAGCGATGATCTCGCCACCTTTGGTCTCGTGATCAGCGAGGTCATCGGCGGCGACGCCACCACCATCCAGACTGGAATGCCATCGCTCTCGACGGGTTGGACCTATCGGACATTCCGCACTCCAGGAACGGTGGTGGACGGAGATCCGCAGGACTTCATCCGTGCCAAGGTGAATAATTGATTTGGATACGGGTCATTGAATTGGCTCAACACGATTCCCGCCTGGTGCACTTCCGGGCGGGAATTCATGTAACTGGGAATCCACTCCCTCCGCTGGCAACACGGTGAATTCTTCGTGATGCAAGCGACATTTTTACTGGATTCCCCGCACACACCGTGCAGACTCAGTGGCGTGATAACCCATCTCAATCGTTAAACCCAAGCTCCGTTGTCCAGCGGAAATTCCCACATGATCCAAGACATCCTCGTACTCGGTGCGGGAAGCGCCGGCTTGATCGCCGCGCTCTCGCTGAAGCGAAAACTCCCTCTACTCAACGTGCGCATCGTCCGCAGCCCGGACATCGGTGTGATTGGAGTTGGGGAAGGAACCACCCCTAATTTTCCGAAGCATCTCTTCGACTACCTCGGTATCAGCCGGAGGAGATTTTATGAGCTCGCGGAACCCACGTGGAAGCTTGGCATCCGCTTCCTGTGGGGTGCCCGCGGGCGCTTTGATTATACCTTCAACCAGCAGCTTGACGTTACCGCCAACGACCTGCGGATGCCGAATGGCTTTTATTGTGATGACGAGTTCAGTTGTGCGGGTCTGCCCTCAGCCTTGATGTGGCATGACAAGGTATTCGCCCGTCAGCCGAACGGCTGCCCGGATATCCAAAGCTGGCATGCCTTCCACATTGAAAATGAAAAACTCGTCCAGGTCCTCGAACTCGTGGCCCGTGAAAACGGCGTGGAGTTCATCGATGGCAAGGTCACCGGGGCGGATCATAAACCCGAAGGTGGAATCGCCGCAGTGCATCTTGAAGACGGGCAGCGCCTCCCTGCGGACTTCTTCATTGATGCCAGTGGCTTCCGCAGTGAGTTGCTAGGGAAGGCGCTTGGCGAGGAATACGTCAGCTTTGATAAATCCTTGTTCTGTGATCGCGCCGTGGTGGGTGGCTGGGACCGCACGGATGAGCCGATCCTTCCATACACCACTGCCGAGCAGATGGACGCGGGGTGGGCCTGGCAGATCGAGCACGAACATCACGTGAACCGCGGCTATGTGTATTCCTCACAATTCATCTCCGATGAGGACGCTGCCGCGGAGTTCCTGCGCAAGAATCCGAAGGCTCCGAAGTCGCCGCGCATCGTCAAGTTCCGCTCCGGTTGTTATAAACGCCAGTGGGTGGAGAATGTCGTCGCCATCGGCAACGCCGGCGGTTTTGTCGAGCCCCTTGAGGCAACGGCACTCATGATCGTTTGTAGCAATGTGGAGAGCTTGATTGAAATGTTGAACCGGTCCCTGCTTAAGCCCACGCCTGGAATCCGGGATCTGTTCAACGAATTAACAGGCAGGGGCTGGACTGACATCCGGGATTTCCTGGCACTGCACTATAAGCTCAATACCGCCCTTGATACGCCTTTCTGGCAGCATTGCCGCGCCCATACCGATCTGGGGGGGCTTCAGCCCATGTTGGACTTCTATGATGAGAACGGCCCTACCGGATTTTGCCGCTATCGGCTTCCCGTGGCGCAAAACGACTTCGGTCTCGAAGGCTACCTTGTGATGCTGGTTGGGAACCAGGTGCCGTACCAGGCTCGCTACACGCCCACTGCGGCGGACCTAGGGCGCTTTGAAGCCCGCCGTTCCCAATTCAGCGACATCGCAAAGCTCGCATTGGATGTGAAGGAGGCTCTCGCCTACGTCCGCCACCCGGGATGGCAGTGGAATAGCGAAATCCTCGAAGCGCAAAGTCGCGCGTGATTGGTTAGTTTTTCACCCTGATGCAATCTCTCGCTCCTTCGTTCTTCCTCCAGATGGCGGTCATCCTGCTCGCCTGCCGGGTGGTCGGCTGGCTTGGTAAACAAATCGGCCAGCCGCAGGTGGTTGGCGAAATGATCGCTGGCGTACTTCTCGGACCTTCGTTGTTAGGTCTTCTTTGTCCGGTGGCGAGCGCGAAACTTTTTTCCCCGGAGACACGCGGAATCCTCTACGTCGGCGCGCAGCTCGGGGTGGGACTCTATATGTTTCTCGTCGGGATGGAATTCCGCACCGACTTGTTCCGCAGCCGCGTGCGCAGTGCCGCCAGTGTCTCGATCGCCGGGATGGTAGTCCCCTTCATGCTCGGGGCCTTGCTCGCTCCATGGCTGGTGAAAGTGCCGGGCCTGTTTTCCGCCAAAACCGAAGTTTACCAAGCCGCCTTGTTTCTCGGTGCCGCCATCGCGATCACCGCCTTTCCGATGCTGGCGCGGATCATTTACGAGCGCGGACTCTCAGGAACTTCCCTTGGCACCCTCGCGCTGGCCGCAGGAGCCATCGATGACGCCGCAGCCTGGTGTGTGCTGGCCATCGTGCTCGCCAGCTTCGGCGGCGGGGCAGGCATGGCTCTTATCGCCATCGGCGGAGGCGCCCTTTATGCGGTGATCATGCTGACGGTCGGAAAACGGGCGCTCGGCTACCTCGGCCAAATGGCTGAACGCGAAGGCAGTGTGAGCTCCATGATGATGGCCATCACCCTCATGCTGTTTTGCCTCAGTGCGTGGTTTACTGATACGATCGGCATTCATGCGGTCTTCGGCGGATTCATTCTAGGCATCGCCATGCCGCGCGGTGTTCTGACCACGGAACTGACGCGGAAGCTGGAGCCATTTACCGTCATTTTCCTGCTGCCGATGTTTTTCACCTTTTCGGGCCTGAACACCCGGCTCGCCGTCATGCTGGAACCTTCGGTGCTGTTCGTGGCCATCGTTGTGCTGCTCGCATCCATCTTGGGTAAGGGAGTCGCGTGCTGGGCTGCCGCCCGACTGAATGGCGAGGACAACCGCACTTCATTGGCCATCGGTGCGTTGATGAACTCCCGCGGACTGATGGAGCTGATCATTATCAACATCGGGCTTCAAAAGGGCGTCATTGGTCCGAAGTTGTTCGCGGTTCTGGTGTTGATGGCGGTGACGACCACGTTGATGGCGAGCCCGATCTTCGAGTGGGTGTACGGGCGTCACTTGCGGCAGAAGCGCGCACCCGTTGTGGATGCGCACGAGGCCTGACCGGGTCCAGCTTGGCAAGCGGCGGCGTCTCCCCCTTTTTGGGGAATTGACCATTCCCCATCGAGCGACGATCATCTGCCTGAATGGAAAACCCTCGATCCTTCGCGAGTTCGCTCGCTTCCCTGGCTTACTGCGCTTTCGTCGCAGCTGCCGTGCTGCCCGCAAACGCCGCTTTGACCAACCGCTGGTCGTTCAATAATCCGTCGGGGTCTGCTCCCACAGGAACCGCCATCACGGACAGTGTTGGCACAAGCCCTGGAGTCGTGGTGGGAAGCGGCGCGACCTTCACAAGCTCCACCAATGGCACCGCGCTCACTCTGCCGGGGACGACCACGGGCAACCAGTCTCCTGCGAACATTGCTGCCTACGTTGATTTTCCAAACGGTATCATCTCCAGCAAGACCAACCTCACCGTGGAAATCTGGGCGACGCCGGTTTCCATCAAAAATTGGCAGCGGCTTTTTGATTTCGGCCGCATGGCCACCAGCAACACGGCTTTGAGCAACAATGCCCGTGGTGCCGGCGCTTTGGCTGGAGAAATCCTGCCGACGGCAAGCGCTGCTCCCAACGGCGCCGTATCAAGCGACGACCTCTCCTTGGCCGTGCACCGACTCACCACTGCCAACACCCAGCGGGTGATGGCGCGATTGAACGGAGCCACCGAGCTCGGGAGCAACACCGCGGCGACCTTGGCGGTAGGCACGCAGTATCACTTGGTGTGCACATTCACCGACGGTGCTGGGTCCTACGGTGCCGCCGGCGCCCAAGTGGCATGGT
>JAYWDF010000664.1:0-12265 GCA_043779985.1 Akkermansiaceae bacterium
ACACGCTTCTGAACGCAGGCTATGATTTCCACCGGGGAAATTGGACATTCAGCCCGACGGCATCGGTCGCCTACACCCAAGTGACCTTGAACCACTTCACCGAGACGGGATCATTGACTCCCTTAAGCTATCCCACTCAGAACCAGGACTCCCTGCGCAGCGAGTTGGGAGCGAAACTCGCCTATGCCGCAACCGTCAGTGGAATCAAATTCACGCCTCAAGTGCGGATCGCATGGCAGCATGAATTCCTCGACAGCACCCAGTCGATCGACTCGCAGTTCGCCGGCGGAGGCAGCCCGATGTTCACCGTGGACGGCCCCCACATCGAGAGGGATCGCGCCTTGGTGAGCGCGGGGGTCAATGTGCAGATCACCTCTACCGTCAGCGTCTATGGCTACTACGACGGCCAGTTAGGCAGCTCAAATTACAGTGCGAACCACGTGACCGCCGGAGTAAAGGTCGATTTCTAAAGCCAGGAATTCAATGGCCCGCTTCGACGAGCGCCCCCGCCCCCATCCGGCGGGGGCGTCTTTGTTAGCAAGGCGAACTCCCCTTACGCCTTGAATCTCCGGCGGGGAAGACCGATGCTTTGACCATGCCCCCCCGTGAAGCCGCCCTTGAACTTGCCCGCCGCCTGATCGCGGCAGGGCACGAGGCCTTGTTCGCAGGGGGCTGCGTGCGGGATCGCCTGCTCGACCGCGAGCCGAAGGATTTCGACATCGCGACCTCGGCCCGCCCGGAGCAAGTGTTGAAGCTGTTCCCAGGTTCCAACGAGGTGGGTGCCCACTTCGGGGTAGTCATCGCCAAGCAGGCTGGCCACCACGTGGAAATCGCCACCTTCCGTACCGACGGCAGCTACAAAGACGGACGACATCCGGAATCCGTCACCTTTGCGACCCCGCAGGAAGACGCTCGCCGCCGGGATTTCACGGTGAACGGCTTATTCGAGCACCCTGAAACCGGCGAAGTCATCGACCACATTGGCGGACTGGCAGACCTGCACGCCGGAGTCCTCCGCGCGATCGGCAATCCGGTGGCACGCTTCACGGAAGACGCCCTGCGCCTGTTGCGGGCGGTGCGGTTTTCGACGACTCTGGGTTTTGAAATCGAGCCCCGGACCCTCGCAGCGATCCGGGATTGCGCTCCCCTCCTGGAGCGGATTTCCCCGGAACGCATCCGCGATGAATTTTCGAAGATTCTCACCTCGCCCCGCCGCCGCTCGGGCGTGGAGCAGTTGGTGGAAAGTGGACTCATGGGCCACATCGTGCCTGAGTTTTTAAAAACCATCGGCTGCGAGCAACCGCCGGAATGGCATCCCGAGGGGGATGTCTACACGCACACGTGCATCATGCTTGATATGTTAGATTCGGGTGCGCCGCTCGAACTTTGCCTGGCCGTCTTGCTGCATGACATTGCCAAGCCTCCCTGCCAGACCTTCGACGACGATGCCGGGCGCATCCGCTTCAACGGCCACGACGCGATGGGCGCCGAAATGGGCGACGCCATCCTGCGTCGCCTGCGCTATCCGAACGACATCATCGCCGCAGTCGTCCCGATGGTCGCGCGGCACATGCAATTCATGAACGTCCAGCAAATGCGCACGGCAAAGCTCAAGCGCTTCATGGCCGAGCCGACCTTCGGGGAGGAAATGGAGCTGCACCGCGTGGATTGCGGGTCTTCGAACGGATTTACCGACAACTACGAATTTCTGCAGGCAAAAGCTGTGGAATTCGCCGCCGAGCCGCTGATCCCGCCGCCCTTGGTGTCCGGCCGAGATTTGATCCAGCTGGGTCTACAGCCGGGGCCGCGCTTCAGAGAAATTCTGGAAGCCGTCCAAACCGAGCAACTCGAGGGACGAATCCTTGATCGGGAGCCCGCTCTAGACTATCTCAAGGGCCTCGCCGCTGAAACTTCCGCATGATCTGCGCGGTATCCGCTAAAATCAGCGGCGCAAGGCACCCGACTTCCCTCCATCTTCCCACCCATGAATTCCACCATCCCTGTCGAACACTCCGATCCAGTCAACTCGTCGATTCTGGCGATTTCCGAGGACCTGATCGCCGGATTCCAACGTCATCCGTTTCAACTGATCGCCGAGAAATCCGGCTTGCCCCTGGAGACGGTCATCGAGCGGATCCGCGCAATGGTCGAGGCCGGGGTGGTCCGCCGGGTCCGCCAGACGCTCCTTGCCACCAAGCTTGCCCATGGCGCCTTGGTCGCTTGGAAAATCCCTGAAGAAAAGCTCAACGCAGCTTTCGATTTCATGGCTAAGGAAGACCCGTTTTCCGGCCACGTCGTGATCCGTTCGACCGACAGCGAGGTTTCCGGATCCGGCTATCGGCTGTGGACCACGCTGAAAGTGCCCGTCGGCGAGTCCCTTGATTTTCACGCCACCGCGCTGCTCCGCCTGACTGGTGCCACGGAGTATCTTCTCATGCCTGCCAACGGAGTCTTCGCGCTCGGCGTGGGTCACACCCGCCGCAAGATCCTCGAACCCGGCGACAAGGCCGACGAGCCGGCCGTCATGATGACCACCACCGCGGTCGACCTGAATCAGGAAGAATGGGACGTGCTGCTCGCCCTCAAAGAAGAGCTCACGCTCGATGAAATCAGCGCCAACCCTTGGGACAAGCGCGCCGTGATCGCCGGTGTCTCGCTCGACCGCTTTTGTGAAGTGGCCGAGACGCTGAACGCGAAAAAGGTCATTGGCCGCTTCTCCACTTTCCTCGAACACGTCAAGCCATCCGCCACCGGCGAGCGCGTCACCCGCTTCAACGGACTCTTCCACTGGGCGGTCCCCAAAGGGCGGGAAATGGAGGCCGGTGGCGAGGTCGGACGCCACTTCTGCATGACCCACGCCTACTGGCGCGAGGGCGGACCTCGCTTCGGCGACGTGAACATCATGGGCGTCATGCACGGCACCGAGAAAGCCCGCGTCCTCGAGCACAAGGCCGCCATCGACCGTCACCTCGCAGCCGTCGGAATTCCCGTTTCCTACACCAATGTCTTCTGGGGCGGACGCTCCGAAATCAAGCCCTCGGAGATCTCGCCAAAGGTCTATGCGGAATGGCATTCCAAGCACGCCAAGTAAGTTCTCCACCACAGCCCAAGCCGCTCCCGCGGGGCCTGGAAAAATCCATCCCCACGACAGATTTTTTCTCGGAAACCGAGAAAATTTCGTGGTTCTCCCGGCAGCTTCGTGTTCAACTCTTGCTACCCAATGCAGGCAACCCTCTTACCACCGCGAAATCCAGCTCTCTGCGCCCCGATCACGTCCAACCGCGAGCTAGGCGCTTGTCTCATCGCCAATCTCCCGATGAGGGAATTGCTCGAAACCGACCTCCGCCGCGCCGGTTTGCAATTGGTCGCGCCGAAAGATGCGGAAGCGCGAACCCTGCGCATCCCCCTGGACAACTGGATCGAGCTGGGTGCCCTCCTGATGCTTGGTAGAAATCCAAACACCGCCTGCCTTCTTGATAGCGAGGGGAACACCCTCGCCTGGAAAGGCTCCGAGGACTCGAAAGACTGCGTTGATAAAATCGTCACCGATGCGAACTGCTTCCAAATCATTTACCCTTGGGATCTGCTGCGTATGAACGAGGAAGTTCTGGCGCTCATGGACGAGACCTCGTTACTTGGCGAGGTCAGCCCGCTCGCCAGCTTGACCGGATGCATCCGCCTCGCTAACGGGTCACGCATCCTCCCCGGCACCGTCATCGAAGGACCGGTCGTCATCGGCCCCAACAGCCAGATCGGGCCTAACGCCTACATCCGCGGCGCCACCAGCATCGGCGCGAATTGCTACGTCGGAAACGGTGCCGAGGTGAAAAATTCTATCATTTATAACAACTCCTACATTTCCCGCCAATGCTACGTCGGGGACTCGATCATCGGCACCCACGTCACCCTCGGTGCCGGAACCTGCACCGAAAACCACCGCCACGACGGCCGCCACCACGTCTCGATGATCCACGGCAAGCCCGTCAATACCGGCCGCCTCAAGTTCGGTGCCGTCCTCGGCGACGGAGTCCGCACCGGAGTCAATACGTCCATCGAAGCGGGTGTGAAAATCGGCATCGCCCGAACGACCCAGGCCGGCAGCTATGTCGGCAAGGACCTATTGTGACCAAATCGTCACACGCGATAGGTTCGTGCCCACCGTCCCAGCCCGCTACCTTGTCCTTGAAATGCATCGAATTCTGATTGTCGAGGACGAACGCGACATCGCCGACTTGATCGGCTTTAACCTCCAACGCGCTGGCTATGAAGTCATCAAAGCCCACGACGGAGTGGAAGGCACCGACGTCGCCCTCCGGGAGCGCCCCGATCTGATCCTGCTCGACCTCATGCTCCCCGGGCGCGATGGTTACTCGGTCTTCCGCGAACTCCGCCGGGATCCCCGCACCGCCAACACCCCGGTCATCATGCTCACCGCCCGCGCGCAGACCGAGGACCGCATCCAAGGGCTCGAAGCCGGCGCCGACGACTACCTCACCAAGCCCTTCAGCCCGAAGGAACTCATGCTGCGGGTCCAGGCCATTCTCAAGCGCTCCGAAGCACCTCCCGGTGCCGTGGATTTCTCGTACGGACCATTCCGCTTCGATAAAAACTCCCTGAAATTCTATCTCGATAACGAACCCGCCGAACTCACTTCGACCGAATTCAAGTTATTACTCTTTCTCTGTGAGCGGCCCGGCAAAGCCCAGGACCGCAACGACCTCCTCCGCACCGTCTGGGGCTACAGCGATGCGACACACAGCCGGACCCTCGACACCCACATGAAGCGCCTGCGGCAAAAACTCGGCTCTCACGGCGCTTGGGTTGAAACCGTGCGCGGCATCGGCTATTGCGTTGCGAAAGCCGTCGCATGACCACCGCCATCTCCATTTTCGCCGCCGTCGCCTCACTCGTAGCACTGGCCATCCTCGCCTACCGTCAGAGGGGCGCCCACAAACACTCCCAAGCCCAAGCCCATGCCTGGAAGCTCCGCCTCGAACACGACCTCAAGCAGGCGCGCGACGAGCGCAACCGCCTGCTCGACGCCCTCGGCGACGCCTTCTTCCTCGTCGACTCGGATGCGAACATCCGCTTTGCCAATGAAGCGGCCCGCACCCTGTTCGGCCACCGCGAGCTTCTTAACCGTCCTGTTAGCGAGGCCTTTCTCGACCCCCGTCTGGCTGACGCGCTCCTCCGTTGCCTCGCCACCGGCGAGCCCGCGCAATCCCGTGTCGTTTTTCCCCAACAGACTTCTCCACGCGGCGACCTCGAAACCCGCGGCGTTAACGCGTGGATCATCGATGCGGCCCGACTACCTAACACACCGGCCGGTGCCCCCACCACCCGTGTCATCATCCGCGACGTGACTGCTGAACACCAACTCGAGCAAGTCCGCAAGGACTTCGTCGCTAACGCCTCCCACGAGCTCCGCACACCTCTGGCAATCATCAACGGTTATCTCGAAAACCTGCTCGACGACGGCATGGTCGAGGAGCCGGAAATGGCGCGCCGGTTTCTAACGATCATGCGGAAGCACGCGGACCGCATCTCCCGCATCGTCGAAGACATGCTCGTTATTTCCCGGCTGGAATCCGGCGAGGTCAACGCCCTTAAAATCGAGCCCTTCCGCTTCCGCTCGTGCATCAAGGACGTCCTCGAACGTCTGGAATCCGTGATCCGCAACCAGCACGCGGAAATCACCGTCACCATGCCCGACCCGGACCTGATCATCCATGGAGATCGCTTTTACTGGACCCAAGTCCTGTTCAATCTCGTCGAAAACGCCCTCAAGCAAAACCCACACAGCGGACTGTGCGTCGAGGTTGGCTGCATCCCCGTTGTGGATCAAATCCACATCTGGGTATCCGACAACGGCGTCGGCATCCCCAGCGCGGACCTCTCCCACATTTTCCGCCGCTTCTTTCGGGTGGAGAAGCACCACTCCCAACAGGAAATCAAGGGAACCGGCCTCGGCCTCTCCATCGTGAAGCGGGCCGTCGAAGCCCACGGCGGCACCATCGGCGTCACCTCGGTGCCCGGCAGCGAGACGAAGTTCCTCATCACCTTGCAACGAGCGCTTCCCCCAGCAGGCTGAAATCCCCGGCATTTTGGAAATCGAAGGACTGGAACTCACGCCATCGCCGGGAATTCGGATGCTTTTCCGGAAAATATCCGTGCGACGTTTGAAAAAATTCGCGTAAATTCTCGCGGACCGAGGCTTTGAGCCTATCCCCTTCAACCATTTTCTTAAATGTCTTCATCTTCTATTGAATTGATCCACAAAGAACGCCTTCCTACGGCAGGCGCCCTGGTAATTCCCGGGCGGCTCGATTTCGAGATCCTCCCCCACCTTGAAAAACTCTTCGCTGGGCGCAAGATCACCTGGCTGATCGAGGAATCCGCCCTTCACGAACCGGCACTCCGCGCCTATCTGGAAAAATCCGGGTCCGGAGCCATGTTTGCCGCAGACGACTCAGCCCCCGCGGTCGCAGGAATACAGTTAAAGTCCTACCTCGCCGATGGCGGAGTGTTGATCTTCGCCCCTGGCCGGACCACCGCCCGCCCCGGCACCGCTTGTCATATCCCCGCCGCCCACCTGCGGACCTTGTGCGCCTTTGGCCTGGCGGTTCTACCCATCGCCATCGACTGCCCCCGTGAATCCTGCTTGCCCATCGAGCGGAAATCCGCGCTTCCCTGGGCCGTCGTTGCTCTCGGCAAATCGATCCCGGCCGGTCAGGCGACCGTTGCCGTCTTCCAACAAGCCATTCTCGAAGCAAACGAAGAAGCCTATAGCTCTCGTGCCCTTTTCACAGGATCCCTCGCTATGGCCCTGCTTGAGGGACTCAAAAAAAATGGTTCAAGAAACCGTCTTCTCGACGGTTCGGACGACTCGGAAATCACTTTCGACAAGATTCTTGCCGCAGCCATCGTTTTTTCGAAATTCATCAAGGAGGAAACTGACAAGCCCCGCGTCGCCATCGTTCTTCCCCCGGGGAAAGCCGGACTCATCGCCAACCTCGCCGTCATCTTCGCGGGAAAAGTCCCGGTAAACCTGAATTTCACCGCCGGCCACGAGGCGATAAAGTCCTGCATTCGCCAAGCCGATGTCGACCGCTTCATCACCGCGGATCCATTCGTCCGCAAGGTCTCCTCGTTCCCTTGGCCGCCTAACCGGGACCTCGTTTTTATCGAGCGCGTGCTCCCGTCGCTCAAGAAACAAATCATCACATGGGCGATCGTCTCCAAAATCCTGCCCGCTAAAGTCCTCGGGCTGCTTCTCGGGCTGAACAAGCGCCGCGGTGATGACGAGGCTACCCTCCTCTTCACCTCCGGCTCCTCTGGCGAGCCCAAGGGCGTGGTGCTCAGCCACCGCAACGTGCTAGCTAACGTCTGCCAGTTCGGCACCCGTCTCGATCTGCCCCACGGATCCGCCATCCTCGGCTGCCTGCCGCTGTTCCACTCCTTCGGCTGTACTGTCACCCTCTGGTTTCCCGTCATCGAGGGCGTGAACCTCGTCACCTATCCCAGCCCGCTGGAAACCAAACGCCTTGCCGAACTCATCGCACTGCACCAGATCAATATCTTCCTTTCCACCCCCACCTTCCTGCGCGGTTACATGAAGCGCATCGATCCCGCGCAGTTCTCGTCCCTCAAACTCGTCGTCACCGGCGCGGAGAAACTGCCGCAATCCCTCGCCAATGCCTTCGAAGAAAAATTCGGCGTCCGCCCTCAGGAAGGCTACGGCCTCACCGAGACCTCACCGGCCACCAACGTCAATCTCCCGGATCTCGCACCACAGCGGGACTGCACCGCCCTTCCCTCCTCGCGCAACGGCTCCGTTGGCCAGTTGCTCCCCGGCCTCGCCATCAAAATCACCGACCCCGCCACCAACCGGGAGATCCCTATCAATCAGCAGGGCATCATCTGGTTCAAGGGGTCTAACGTATTTTCAGGCTATCTGGATGATCCGAAAAAATCCGCAGAGGTCCTCTCGGATAAATGGTTCCGCACCGGCGATGTCGGCCGCGTCGATGATGACGGCTTCCTTTACATCGAAGGCCGCATTTCACGCTTCTCCAAGATCGCAGGTGAAATGGTGCCCCACGAAACCGTCGAGGCAGCCATCAACAAAGTTCTCGGTCTCGACTCCGAAGCCGAGCGCCGCATCGCTGTCGTCGGCATCCCCGATGAACAAAAGGGCGAGGCCATCCTCCTGCTCTCCACCTTCGCTGGCCCTGCCCTCGAACAGGAATGCATCGATCTCCGCTACAAGCTCCTCGACGAAGGACTCTCCTCCCTCTGGTGCCCGAAGCGCATCATCGCCGTCGCCGAAATCCCCGTCCTCGCTTCCGGCAAGCTCGACATCAAGTCCTGCGAGACCCTCGCGAAACAAAGCTGAGCCAACCACTTTCCGACAAAATCATTTGAACCTGAATCGTGATTACAAGAGGTTCGTGAGAGCTTCCCCAACAACTCCGCCTTGAATGATTTCGCCTCGCACGATCCCGCCAAATCCTCTTCCCTAACGTCTCTTCTTCCCATGCCCAACCGCATCGACTCCACCTTCGCCCGCCTCCGTGAAAACCATCAGAAAGCCTTCGTCGCCTACGTCGCCGCCGGTGATCCAGACTTCGAGACATCGTTAGAAATTATCAAGGCTCTCGCCGATGCAGGAGCCGACATCATCGAGCTCGGCCTGCCGTTCTCAGATCCGTTAGCCGATGGCATCGTCAACCAGATGGCCGCCGAGCGCGCCCTCAAGGCAGGCATGAGCACCGCGCGCTCCATCGAACTCATCCGCCGCTTCCGCGAGACCTATCAGACACCCATCGTCCTCTTCACCTATCTTAACCCCATTTTCACCTACGGTTTCGAAAAGTTCCACCACGACGCCGCCGCCGCCGGGGCCGATGGCATCCTCCTGCTCGACCTCCCTCCCGATGAAGCGGCCCTCAACAAGGACCTCGCCGTCGGTGCTGGATTGAAACACATCCGCCTCATCGCGCCGACCACGCCTCCGGACCGCCTCAAGACCCTCGCCCAATCCTCGGAAGGGTTCATCTACCTGCTTTCACGCACTGGCGTCACCGGTTCCCACGGCGCGCCCTCCGCCAACATCGGCGCGCAAGTCGCCGCCATCCGCGAATTCACCGACACCCCGATTTGCGTCGGCTTCGGCATCACCACCCCGGCCCAAGCCGCGGAAGTCGCCAAGTCCGCCGACGGCGTGATCGTCGGTTCCGCCATCGTCAAACAAGTCGAACTCCACCCGCAAAACGCCGCCCAAGCCGTCCGCGATTTCACCGCCCCGCTCATCGCCGCCACCAAGGCCTGATCGCAAATCTACAATTTCAAATCTCAAATCTATCACCATGCTCCTCCACTTCTTCAAAATGAACGGCGCCGGCAATGACTTCATCATCATTGACAACCGCGACCTCTCCACCGACCTCGACGCCGACACCATCGCCGCGCTCTGCGACCGCAACCGCGGCATCGGCGCGGACGGCCTGCTCGCCGTCGAGCCCGCCCAAAAAGGCGCGGACTTCCGCTTTCGCTACTACAATGCCGACGGCGGCGAAGCCGAAATGTGCGGCAACGGCGCGCGCTGCTTCGGCCGCTTTACCGCCCACCTCGGGGAAATCGTCCTCAAGAAGGTCACCTTCGAAACCATCGTCGGCACCCTCGCCGCCGAAATGATCGGCGACGACGTCCGCATCGCGATGTCGGAGCCCAAGGACCTCCAGCTCAATACCGCCGCCAAGGTCCCCGGCCTCGATGCGCCACTGCATTTCGTCAACACCGGCGTCCCCCACGTCGTCACCTTCCTCGACAGCGCGGAAGCACTCGATGCGTGCGACGTCTACAACCACGGCGCCGCGGTCCGCAACCACCCGGCCTTCGCCCCCGCCGGCACCAATGCGAATTTCGCCGCCGTCCTCGCGCCCGACCACATTTCCATCCGCACCTTCGAGCGCGGAGTAGAAGACGAGACGCTCGCCTGCGGCACCGGCATGGTCGCCTCCGCCCTCGTCCATCACCTCCTCACTGGTGCTCCCAGCCCCATCAAGGTGGACGTCGAAGGCGGCGACACCTTGGAAATCGGCTTCGAAAAATCCGGCGACCAAGCGTTCAAGAACGTCACTCTCTCCGGACCGGCAGATTTCGTATTCGAGGGGGAAATCGATATTTAAGCCCCGACATTCCGGTCCTGACCCAATGAACCGAGAAAGCATCCGCGCCGGAGCCTCCACACCGTTGCCCCCAGTGGCAGTCAGAGCGCACTCGCCTCTTCATATTGTTAGTAACTCCTGCGCGCATCTCCCTTTATGGCCGATTTGGGGCCCGGATGGCCGCTTTCGAGACCCGGTAAAGCTTTCGGTCTCCTGAATTTCAGGTAATTTGATTTTGTTCTGAGACGCTTTGGCACCGACGAGCTCTCAGCCAAGAAGCCGAGCCGATCAGTTTTGTTTTTGATCTCCGGGGGGATATCCAAAGCGCTCTTTTTCTTACTCCTCACCCATCAACATCAGCCTACCCAGTGCATTCCATGCTTCCCAAGCCGGCACCCGGATTCAAGTGGGCGACATGTTCCCTGTCAGTTTGTTTCCGATACCCTCGCCCCATCCCCCGGTGCGGGGAAAATAGGAAGCGACCGCCTTCACACCCCCATTCCGGTTGAAGTTTGCCGACAGAAGGTAAGCGGCTCCCAAGCACGGCTGATCCTTTAGCAACGCTGGATCATATCTCCCCAACCATGCAGTTCGGATGCCGAACACTTCCGGCTTCAGGAGGATCGGTGGAAACTTTTTTTCACCCGCAAATCGAGTGCTGCCAGCGAACTGGCAAGTCCCAAAACCGGCCATAAGAAAAACGGAATCCAGCCTCTGGAAGGAATTTCAAAGCATCGCGGCTCGTAGAGCGCTTTGCTATAATCTATCTGATCAAATCGGCACTATCGAAATTTGTATTGCGCTCCGGCACCTTGAGCGTGTATTCCTCGCGATAAGTTAGAAATTTATGAACTGCCTCCCTGTCCGCTTCTTCCACGCTTTTCTCGCGGGTGCTGCTGTGAGCTTGCTGGCCGCCCTGGCGATCCTCCAGTTCGAGCAGCACCTCCAAGCTGCGCCAATCTTTCGAGGCCACGGGGCGGTCACCTATGTTCCTCTGCCCCATTTGCTCACGACTGGGACCGAACCCATCACTGCTGGAGACGCAGACCGGGACGGCATTCCTGACACTTGGGAAACCCTCTATTGCCACACGGGCGACACGGCTGCCGATGCCGGGTATGACTTCGACTTCGACGGGCTGACAGAGAAGCAGGAATACGATCTGTCCGTCCGAACAAACGGTACCTACGGCAACCCACTTGGTAACTTCAAGCTCGTCCCGATTCCTTCTCCGCCGGGTTTTAAAAATAACGCCGCGGGGGTGCCCCTCATCACAACCTCAGGGATGACGTTGATCGAAAGCGCCAAAAACGGCACCTCACTCTTCCGGATCTCCGGAATCGCCACCGGCCAGTCCACCACTACGACCCGGATATTCACCTACGCACCGTCGACCGAAACCTGGTCTGTGGTAACTCCACCGGCCAACTACGGCAGCGCAGTGCTTTATCCAACCGACATCAACTCGCGGGGTCAGGTGGTGGGTAGTTTCTATTCGGGGTCTTCCTACAAGGGCTTCTGCTGGACTCCTGATACCACCCTTCCTGCCGGCGGGGTGTCGCAGGAATTTTTCCTCAATACTTCCTCATCATCACCAATGGGTGCCATACCGAGGCGGATTAGCGACACCGGTTATCTTCTGTATTCAACCAGCTCCGGTGGAACTTTGAAAGCTGCCGATCCGAACCGGCGGCCCATCGAGCCGATCCACAATTCCTGGACGCCCCCTCAATACACGGATGTCAATGACTTCGGAGAATATGTCGGGATGATCGCTGACCCCTCCTCCTGGAAGTATGTCACTTTCCTGGCAATCCCAGGCGGTCCGGTGTTTCTGACCGCCCTGTCGGATAATGATCCTGCATGGGCTTGGGCTGGTGGGAACAATTCGCCGGATGTTGATCCTTCGCAGATCGAATGGGAAATCATTGATTTATTCGATCTGGAAGGATATTGGATTCGCCCGGAAGATCTGTGTCTTTACAATAACGGGGAAGTCGGGCCGCGCAAATCTTTTTCTGTAAAAGTGACTTCTGACTGTGGCTGAGAGGTGGTTTGGTGGGTTCGGTTTAGGTGTGATTAGGAGAGTGTGAGGT
>JAYWDF010000665.1:0-12264 GCA_043779985.1 Akkermansiaceae bacterium
GGCATGCGCGACTATCAGAACATCCAGTGGGTCGCCAGGATCAAGACCGGCAGCGCCAAGCTCGAGGATTTGGTAGATAAAAAGCTCCTCACCGCTTCCGCCCTCAAGGAAATCGAAGACGCCTACGATTTCCTCCACCACGTCCGCAATGAGCTGCACTATCACTCGGGCAAAGCCACCGATCAGCTCACCCTCCAGCTCCAGGGTGTCGTCGCCGTCGCCTTCAACTACCCGCAGCGCAACATCCTGCGCAGTACGGAAGCGTTCATGCGCGACTACTATCGACATACGCGCCACATCTATCAACACGCCAGCTCGTTGATGGAGACCTTCCTGATCGAGGAGGAATCCCGCGCCGATTCCAGCATCCGTTCATTTCTGACGTTCCGCAAAAAAAGCAGGGAGGAATTCGATGGGTTCATAGCCAGAGACGGTCGACTCTTTCCGTCCAATCCGGATATCTTCAAAGACGACAACCAGCGCCTGATGCGGCTTTTCCAGCACTGCCAAGTCCGCGACCTCAAGCTCAGTCCTCAGATCCGGCGTCTCATCGCCAACCATTGGGAAGACATCGACCGCCCCTTCCGCTACTCCAAAGCGAACCGCCAGGTCTTTCAAGCGATCCTGGAACGCAAGGGCGACGTGGCCCGCATTCTCCGCCTCATGCACCGCATCGGCTTTCTCGGCCGCTACCTGCCGGAATTCGGTGCGCTCGACTGCCTGGTCCAGCACGAGTTCTTCCACCGCTACACTGCGGATGAACACACGCTCCGCTGTGTCGAACAACTCGATCAACTCATCGCCGAAACGGATCCGCGGCGGGAAATCTACCGCCGTTTGTTCTATCAAATCGAGGATGCCTACGCGCTCTACCTCGCCGTGATTCTCCATGACACCGGCCGCGCCGAGAACGTGCGCGAACACATCGACGGCTCAGCCATGCTCGCCTCCCGGCTTTGCAACCGCCTCCAGATTCAAGGTGCCAGGCGCAGCTTGATCATGTTCCTCGTCGATAACCACCTGAGCTTCTGGCGCACCGCCACAACGCGCAATTTAGACGATCCCGAGGTCATCGCCGAGTTCGCCGGCATCGTCAAAACCACCTCGAATCTCGACGCTCTTTTCCTCTTCACCTTCGCGGATTCCAACGCCACCTCACCCGATGGCTGGACCGGCTGGAAGGAAAGCCTGATGCTGCAACTTCACACCGCCACCCGGAATTTCCTTGAAGGCGGAAAGGAAAAATATTCCCGCAAGCTCGACGCCGACCGGATTGCCCTGCGCGACGAAATCGTCAGCATCATGCGGGAAGACTACCACCCGGATGTCACGCGCCACTTCGAGCGGATGCCCGATGCAGCCTTCCACTTCCGGCAGGCTGCCCACATCGTCACCCAAGTCCGCACCGTCCGCCATTTCCTCCAACGGGAGCAGGAAAAATCCGATCCCCTCGCCTCCTGTGTCAAATGGATCGACCACACCGAGAAGGGCTACACCGAACTCGTGCTCGCCACCCGTGACAAGCCCTTATTATTGGAGAAAATCTGCTGCGCCCTCGCCTCCGAGCAAATCAATATCCTTTCTGCCGACCTCTTCACCCGGACGGACGGCATCGTCGTCAACATCTTCCGAGTCTGCACCACCAACTTCGAGCCCGTCTCCACGGCCTCCACCCGCAAGCGGTTTCTCGACACCTTCGAGGCGATCTTGGGCGCGGAAAGCTACGACCCCGAGAAATACCTCCGCCGCAAGGTCAATTTCCTCAAGCCCCGCTCGGATCACGGCATTACGGTTCCGGTGCGGGCTTTCGTCACCAACGACCTCCACTCCACTTGCACCACGGTGGAAATCCAAGGGCTGGACCGCATCGGCCTGCTCCACGACCTTTTCCACACCATTAACCAGCACGGCTTGAACACCGCCCATGCGCGAATTTGCACCGACAAGGGCGTGGCCATGGACACCCTCTACATCACGACGGCGGAAGGGAAAAAAATCGAGAGCCCGGAAGTCCTCAAACAGCTTGAAGACCAATTTTCCACCCTCGTCTCCCGCCCCGAAACATCAGGCTGATTCGGGCGAAAACTTAAGAAAACTAAAAGAATCGAGAAATTCATCAAGATTCTGCTTGGCATTCCGCAGGGGATCTTGCAATTTCCGCGCCCGCCCGTCTCTCGGGCAAACGTAAAAGACGCTTTAATCATGTCCGTATCCATCCGACTCAACCGCAAGGGCACCAAAGACCGCCCTTACTATAAAATCGTTGCTGTTGACAGCCGCAAGCGTCGCGACGGACGTTTCATCGAGCAACTTGGCACCTATGATCCATCGCTTGAAGGCACCAACTACACCATCGACCTCGCTATCGCCGACAAGTGGCTCGCTGTCGGCGCCAAGCCTTCCGAAACGGTGAACAGCATGATCCGCAAGGCTCGCACCGCTGCTGCCAAGGCTTAATCGGTTTCCGATTTCCCTGAATTTTTCAAACAACCGCGTTCCGCAAGGAATCGCGGTTGTTTTATTTAACGATGCGCGCCGACTCCCCCATTCCCTTTGAGCGCTTCATGGACCGTGCCCTGCACGATCCAGAGCATGGCTACTACGCACGGCGGATATCGGGTGTCGGCCGTCGCGGAGATTTCACCACTGCGCCAATGCTCTCGGCAGCCCCCGCACGGGCCATCGCCCACTGGGTCTGCCAAGCAATGAAGGAATGCGACTGCCGGAACCTCATCGAAATCGGACCGGGCGAAGGCACCCTGGCAGCCGGAGTCATTCAACACCTGCCATGGCACGTCCGCTGGAGAACCCGCCTGCATTTGGTGGAAACCTCCGCCCCACTCGCCGGGCGCCAGCGCAAGCTGCTCGGCAGGCGCGCCACTTGGCACGACAACACCCAAGACGCACTCGCCGCCTGCGGAGGCAATGCGATCCTCTATTCTAACGAACTGGTAGATACCTTTCCCGTCCGCCGATTTCAGAAAACAGCTGAGGGCTGGCAAGAGCTCGCCGTCCACTTCGACGAGCACCGGCACGTGCACGAGTCACTGCTATCTCCTGCCCCGCTGCCGGACTCGTCCGGTTTTCTCGAAAGTCACCCACAGGGCCAATGGATCGAAGTGCACGCTGCTTACCACCGCTATCTGGCCGAGTGGCTGCCCTTCTGGAAGTCCGGGCGGATGCTAACCATCGACTACGGCTCGACCGCAGAAAAACTCTACCATCGCCGACCCCATGGCACGATCCGGGCTTACCTCCTCCAACAGAGACTGGAGGGCCCGGCCATCTATCAAAACCCCGGTCGTCAGGACCTCACGGCGGATGTCAATTTCACCGACCTTCAAGTCTGGAGCCGGCCGTGGGTCAGCCAGCAGCATCTCACGAGCTTCCGTGAATTCCTCCAAGGCGCCTCCGACCCACAAGCTGGTGGCGACCGCGACCTCCTCGACGCTCAAGGGGCAGGCTCTGCCTTCCTCGTGCTCGATCAAAAACGCTGACGCGAAAAAGCCGCGAACCCCAAAGGATTCACGGCTTGAAATTCGGGAGGTCCCGGGATCAATTCCCGCCGCCTCTGCGTCCACCACCGCCACGTTGGCCACCGCCGCCACCGCCCCACATGCCTTGGCCTTCGGTGATGCGCTTTTTCGCCTCATCCGAAAGGGTAGTGGAAGCCTCGACATAAGCCTTCGCCGCCGTCGCGTCTTCACGCATCCAGCGCATCGCGGCGATACCCATGGTGCGGTTGCGATCACCCTCGTCGGTGATGGTTTCCGCCACCTTGATCAAATCAGCAGGCGCGCCGGTGTTGTTGCTCCAAACGTACGCTTGAGCAGCGCTGTCGCGCACGGGTCCGGCTTCGTAGGAGTTGACGAAGGCAAGCGCAGCAATCGGGTTCTTGCTGGTCAGGGCTGGCATCAACTGCCGCATGGCATCGCTTTGGGCCTTGGCACTGGTTTGCTCCCGAAGGAAATCCGCAGCGGCTTGGGGATCCTTGCGCGAGAGGTCTCCCACGACGCTGGCGATCAAGCGATCCTTTGCATCACCCGCCTCCATCGAGGTAACCTGCTTGGCGGCGGCGGTGGGATCGGTGCTCGAAAGACCGCCGATGGCGGAGACAAGGGCTGCGGCCTGTTCATCCGCAGGGAGGGTCCGAATCCAAGATTGCGCTTCGCTGAAATCAAGCGCGCCGTATTGCTGGGCCACCGTTTTATAGGCTCCTGCACGGTCGGCAGGGTCCATTTTCGCGAGCATTTCAGTGGCTTTGCGCGGGTCGGTCTTGGCGACCTCGCCGACGACGGCATTCATCGCCTCACTCTTACCGCTTTCAAGCGAGGTGGCCCAGGCCAAAGCAGCTGCAGGATCCTGACGAGCCCACTCCGTCGCGATGATCGAGGAGGCACCTTGCCCGCCCATTGGACCACGGCCTCCGCCCATCATGTCCATCATGGCGAACTCCCGGGGATTCGCCGTATAGTATTTCGCGGCGTTTGCAGGGTCCGTGCTGGCCCAGCTTTGAAGAATCGTCGGACGCACGAAGCCCCCAGCCATGCCCATGGTGTTGGAAAACGCCATCGCTGCAGTAGGATCGACTTCGGCCCAGCGACCAAAGAGGAGGAACGAAGCAACCATCCGCTCGCTCATCGGCAAACCTTCAAGCTTCGAGGCTTCCTCGGCAAGCTGCTCAGGGGTGAGTCCAGAGTAGAAATCCAGAAGTGCTTGGACCCGGGTGGAATTCCCCGGCATCCGGGCGATTTGTTCCGTGCTTCCCGAGCGAGCCTTCTTGGTCGTCTCCCCTTGTGTCGAACCAGAAGTGCGCGAGGAGGAAGAGCGCGTCCGCTGGGCTGATGATTCGAGCGCCGAGGTGCTGGAGCCCGTGTCCGAGCTTTTACCAGAAATGTAGCCGCCCGCGGCACCAACAACCAACGCAGCAATAGGAAAGATCCAAGTGTTTTTCATAAATTATGTATGCGACCCGATAACCGCTGAAAGTCGAAAGAGTTGCGCTATTATTCGGAATTGAGATTCTTTTCGGACAAAACCACCGATTTTGCGGACGATTCCCGCGAAATTCGGGCACTGCAACTTACCCATGATAGCTACCCATCGCCCCGTCCGCATCCTCTTCGTGTGCTTGGGCAACATTTGCCGGTCACCTGCTGCTGAGATCATCTTCCGCAAACTGGTGGCGGACGCCGGCCGGGAGCAGGACTTCGGCATCGATTCCGCAGGCACGATCAACCACCATCAAGGAGCTCCTCCGGACCCCCGGATGTCGCAAGCCCTCGAACGCCGGGGATATCAAGTCAGCGGGCGGTCCCGTCAAATCGAACCGGGCGATTTGGAGACCTTCGACCTGATTGTAACCATGGACGAGACGAATCTATCGGATGTCCAACGCCTCGACAAATCTTGGAAGCTACATTCGAAAATCCAGCCTTTTGTGAGCTTCTGCGGCCACCACGACGACCTCCGGGTGCCAGATCCCTATTACGGCGGCCAACGCGGCTTCGATCACGTCATCGAACTCCTTGAGGACGGTTGCGCCGGAATCCTGGCAAGCCTGCCGGCGAAATAGCCATCACCAGGAGATCACGTCGTCGGAGCCCTTGTAAGGCACTACGGATCCGTAGCTTGGTCCCTTTTTGCCCTTTTTCTTATCCTTGCCGTAGGACCAGAAGACGTAGGATTCCTCCTTGGGCTTGGTTTCCTTATACTCCGCCAAGCCCCACGTGTGCAGGCGGCGGTCATTCTGGCCGTTGTTGAACGCGACCAGAGTGTCGTTGGAGTTGGAGGATTTAAAGCCGTTGATGGCCACCATAATTTCCCCGCCCCAAGGATCGTAGAGTCTTCCATCCAAACCAACGCCTCCTCGATTGTCCGGAGCCGACTTGAAAACCATGTAGAACTCTCCGCGTGGATTTGCATCCTTAGCGGAAAAGGTTTCGTTATTCTTGTAAGGATACTCTTTATCCTCACCGGCCAAGGCGGACACCAAAAACTGGGTGGAATAGTTGCCACCGGGATCGCCATAAATCGTATCCCATCCGGTATCCCGCTTGGATTTCGGAATCGGCGGCTTGGTATAGTCCGTCTCGAACAACGCCATGCCTACCTGGAAGTCCCGCATCAGGGCCATGGCTTGAATTTTCCGGCCGTTTTCTATAAAGCGGGAGGAGCCGATGAAACTGAGCAACGCCAGCACCGCCACGATGGCCATCACGACCAAGAGTTCGACCAAAGTGAACCCCTTGGCCAAGGGTTTTGGATTTGTGGTCATGGATGATAGCATCATACTAATGACGCATATGTCGAATGTCCAACCAGCGGTTGGGAATTTTTTCAGATGTCGAGCCATCCCCCAAAACGGCAGCCCGGAGCAGCGAACTGCCCCGGGCCTCGACGAATTCCAACAAACTGAGAAGAAATCAGAACCTCCAAACAATATCGATGGTGACCCGCTCTTTCATCAAGCTCTCCTCCTCGTTGGACAGGGGAATTTCATAGGCAACTCCCGCGTCGACCGAATCGGTGAGGCGCGAGCGAAAACCGATCGCCGCTGAGACAAAGTCCCGGTTGTCCGTCGCGTTGGAGGCCCCGAGGTTGAAAAAATCCCCGCCTTCGAACTGGACGATGGCAGGGACCCCGCCTGAGGCTTGCGAAGGGAAATTGCCGGTGCCATTCCCGGCGTCGATGACGTGGAACCAGTTCACTTCGACAAGCGGGGTGAACCATTTGCAAATTTCGTAACTCGCATGGGCGCTGGCCCAGCCCATGGTGGACTGCTCACCGGAGAAAGGGATTTGCGCGCCGATTCCACCCGCAAACTGCCAATCGTCGACCAATTTCAGACCGGTCAGGATCAGGTTGGCCGCGCCGTCACCTTCGCCTTGAAAGACGTCGGAGTTGCCCGTGGGAAGCTCAAAGGACAACGTGCCGCTCAGGGCGGTGCGAGAGACGGGATCAAGGATAAATGCGTATTTCAAGCCAGCCCCCAGATTGGCGAAACCGTTTTCACTACTGAGGGTTTTGTCCGGATTCATCGATACATAGCCGTCCTTGGCAGCCACGATCGAAAGGCGCTCGTTGAGGGCATACTCGAATTGCAAAGCATAAACCTCGACGTCGCCACCCAGCGGGAGCTTGCCGGCGGTGGTGTTGATATGGTCGGGCAAGCCGTGATAGACAAAAATCGGGTGCAGGTTGGTCGTCGGGAGAGCTAGATCAAACAGCGTCGGATTGCTGATCGGGCGACGCGCTTGGTCAAAGCCTTCGCTGGAAGTGTCGACGGCGACCGTGCCCGCGAGCACGAACGAGCTGAGTAGGCCAAAGGTGCCGAGTGAGGTAATGGATTGGTTCATACTGGTTTTCGCATCAAGATGCGTCAGCACTGTCGTCCGTTCGGAAGCCGCGGGCTACCCACTGCTTGGCGTGGACTGCGCATATCCTGCTATTCATTTACGCCGTCGGATTTCACGAACCCGAAGATAACCTTCATTCGTTGACCTGCCGGGTTGCATATTTATCAGGATCAACTAAGAGAGCGCATTCCGATTCAGGTGTCGTTCCCTAAAATCTATTCCATGATTTCAATCCTCCAAGACCCACGCAGGATTCGGCGCGGCCAAGCCTCGGGTGGCGTGCTTCTCGCGTGCGGTATTTTCGCCTGGCTACTCGGATCCTTGGCCACGGCCAGCCCGGTCCTCCTGTGGCAAATCGGCGACGATGAGGATCCATTCGCCACAGGTTACAACCCCACCGATGAATTTTCGCAGGAAAGCGGAAACAGCAATGCGGCGCCGGGTTTCGTCACTCGGATCCCGGGCGATCCCCTCTACAGCGCAGGCTCCAATCCAGTAAGAGATGACCACTTTTACCAAGCGGGCACTTATCCCGCCGGGTTCAATGGACTCACCGCTGCGCGCGTCGTTCCCAATCCGGAACCCCCTGCTGCATTCGAGCGCGCCCTCACGAACTACGACCCCACCAACTCCATCCATTTCATTCTCAACGCCACCCAAGCCAGCTCCCAATCCCGGCTGCGACTCACCTTCGACCTCGTCTACGGCGGAACATGGTCCGCGACCACAGGGAGCGGGGATCATTTTGGCTCTCATGACATTACCGTCCGCTTCCGTACGGCCACGACTAACACGTTAATTCTTCAGCGTTCAGGCGTGGATCGCGATACGCGATTCACCATCGATATGCCAGCCTCCAGCGTGCAGGCCGTAGCCGGGGCAAATACCATCGAAATCACTCGCAGTGGCCCCACGCTTCCCGCCGGGGATTCCACTTGGATCCAGTTCGACTTCGTGAAAATGGAGGTCGATCCGGACGGCATGACCGATACTGATGGCGACGGCTTGCCCCGGTGGTGGGAAATCGACAACCACCTCAGCGACGGGAACGCGGCCGATGCCGCTGCCGACGACGATGGTGACGGACTTACCGCACTCCAAGAATACAACGGAGGCATGTCCCCAAGTGATCCCCACCGCCGCGACACCGATGGGGATGGGCTCGCAGACGCTGCCGAGCGCGCAGCCGGCAGCAATCCCAACCTCGCAGATACCGACGGCGACGGCCTCACCGACGCTGACGAAATGCTCACCAGTCCGACATCATCCCCGCTTCTCAGCGATACCGACAACGATGGCTCACCGGATGCCTGGGAGAAACGCGTGGGTTCCAACCCGAACTCGGCCGCCAGCGCGCCCACCTCCTTCGCCGGAGCCATCGGGCTCAACTTTGTCTGCGCGGATGATCCTGCGGGCAGCCTACCATGGCTCACTCCGGCGGGTGTGGTACCCCAATTGCGCTGGAACAACACCATCCCGCTTCGCAGTTACAGCCGCCCTTCCGGAAGCAAACTCGACATCGCATCGCCCGCAGCGGGAGTCATCACTCGCTCCGATGGACAGGCCATCCCAGGCATGACCGCCGTCTGGACATCGGAAGGCAATTCCACCACATCGAACACCGGTAGCGCCGACCAAAAACTCATGAACGGCTTCATCCGCGCCTATGGCACTCAGAGCGCATCGCTAACAGTCAGCGGCATTCCTTTCACGTCCTATCATGTTTTCGCCTACGTCGGCGGCAGTTACAACGGCCAGCAGGCCCTCGTGAAACTCAACAATGAGTCGGACACAAGCCGACTCTTCACTACCACCACTTCCCCGCCGCAGAACGAGTGGATCGAGATCCCGCCCTTCTCACTTAGCATTCCAATCCCGATCGGAAACTTCGTCCGCTATCCGAATCGGACCGGGTCGTCATTCACCATCAACGTCACCGACATCGACGGCTATGCCGTGGGTCTCCATGCGCTGCAAATCGTCTCCGCCACTCTCGACGCGGATGCCTCGGGAATCCCGGATTGGTATGAAATGCAAAACCGCCTCGAACCCGCCGGCCCCGGCACCGCCGCAGCCGACCCCGATGGCGACGCGCTGACCAACCTCCAGGAATTCCAGCGCGGCTCCAATCCCCGAAAGGCCGACACCGACGGCGACGGTCTCGCCGATGGACTCGAATCACCGGCTAACGCCCTAACCATCGACAGCGATGGCGACGGCCTGAGCGACGCCGCGGAAGCCACCGCTCCACTACCGAGCAATCCCAACTTGGCAGACAGTGATGGCGATGGCATTTCCGACAAAATGGAAGTCGCACTCGGCTTCGACCCGGGCGTGAATCCCGCCGCCACCACCGGATTCACCGGCTGGAACCCATCCTACTCCAGTTCGCCCGCCAAATGGGAATGGAAAATCGAGCCGGTGCAACTGGTCTGGGATCACGGTGCCGGGGCCACTGGCGGAAACGACGGCTACGAAGACACCCTCCTCGCATTTTACGTGGGAAACGTGCAGGCAGACTCAACCAGAAGCATCGATCTGCGGCTGCGCATCGTCAATGGTGCGCTCACCTATCAGTTTGAATCGTTCGCCGGCGAGGCATTCAGCGGTTCAAACGAAGCCGGTTCCAACATCAACCTCGTTGACGGAAACACTCCGCGCCCCGACTTGAAGGCCGCGCTTGGATTCAGCGGCTACGGGTCCGTGGATTGCTCCGACAAGCTGCGTTTCCGCATGCTTGCCACCCGCGGCGCGGGAAACAGCTGGTCGCTCACCTTTGAAATTTTCAATGTGACCCGCAATACCACGGTCGTCTCGCGTTTAGTTAGCCAGTCCACCGCCGCTGCAGGTGTGGATGCCGGCAGCGCCACTTGGCAGAATTCCGGACGCACGCCTAATCTTCCGACCATCGAGGTGCACCAGGGCTCCCGCTTGTTCATCACCTCCACTCCGTTGGAAACCTTGCCGGTATTTGCCGCCAGTGCGGACACCGACAACGACGGCATGCCCAACGTCTGGGAAGACACCTATCAACTCAATAAAGACTCAGCTGCCGATGCCGCCGCCGACGCCGACGGTGACGGCTTGAACAACCGCGACGAATTTCTCGCAGGGACCCATCCACGCCTCGCAGATACCGATGGAGACGGCGTGGACGACCGCGTCGAAAAACAGGAAGGCTCCAATCCGCTTCTGGCCAGCGTGCGCCCCACCTTCGCCGGCGGGGCCAGCTCCAGCGGCACGGATTTCAACCACAACGGCCTGCCCGATGCCTGGGAAGCGCGCTTCCAGGCCGCCGGAGTCGCCCCTAACGCCGACAGCGACGGCGACGGCTCGAGCAATGCCAGTGAAGCCGCTTGGGGCACCGATCCCTTCGACGCGAACTCACGCATCGGCCTCGCTATGCACCGCGAGGGCAATGATGCCGTGCTCGACTGGACAAGAAGCGCTTGGAAACGCCAGCGCGTCTACCGCTCGACCAACCTTGCCGCATGGCAGTGGCTGTCCCTTCCCTTTTCGTCTAACGGATCAAACGACAGCGCCCGGGTGAGCGGCCAGTTCAGCACCACTCCCTCCGCCTTTTTCTCCGTGGAGACCAAGGACCGCGATTCCGACGGCGACGGCGTGGCGGACTGGGACGAGGTGTTCGTCGGCAGCGATCCTTATCAGCGGGACAGCGCGCGCAGCAGTGCGTTGACGATCGACACGGAAGGCAACGTCACCGGCAGCGTCTCAGGCGACTACGCGTCGTTCGCCAACCGTTTTAATAACGCGCTGCCAGGAGGCTCGGGTGCTCAGGTCAGCCGCGAACAAGCCGCCCGTTTCCTCCAACAAACCAGTTTCGGCCCCACTATGTCAGACTTGGACCGCGTGCAAACCCTCGGCTTCAGCGGCTGGATCGACAATCAAATCAGCACCCAAACTGCAACCTATCAGCGCCCATCCATTGAGGCCATGATACATGATCTCCGTGGCCCGCGGCTGGATCTATCCTACAACTACAACGACCAGAACGTCAGCGGAATCAACACCACCAGCGCGTTTGCCAGGGGAGCGATCGCCGGACCGGACCAACTCCGCCAACGCGTGGCCTTCGCCCTCAGCCAGATCCTCGTCACCTCCCGCCGCGACGCGAATCTCGCAGACAGGCCGTTGGGAATGACCGATTTCTACGACATCTTCGTGCGCCACGCCTTCGGCAACTATCGTGACATCCTTGGCGCGGTCTCGCTGCACCCTGCGATGGGGCGCTACCTCAGCCACCTCGGAAATCAAAAGGCGCGCCCTGAAATCAACCAGTTCCCGGACGAGAACTACGCCCGGGAAGTGATGCAGCTCTTCACCATCGGCCTGTGGCAACTCAATCAGGACGGGTCGCGGAAAACCGATGGCAGCGGAAACGCCATCCCGACATACAGCAACGCCGACATCACCGAGATGGCGCGTGTCTTCACCGGCTTTTGGTATGGCGGACAACGCTGGGGAAACGGCGGCTACGACGATCCGCAATACGCGGTGCCGATGGGCATGTGGGCCGAGAAGCACGACTTCGGGACCAAGGAAATGCTTGGAACCCTTACCATCCCCGCCCGCAGCGCGGGTGCGGCCAATGGCTTGCGCGACGTGGACGACGCACTGGACTTCCTCTTCAATCACCCGAACACAGCACCGTTTATCAGCCGGCAGTTGATCCAGTTTCTCGTCACCAGCAATCCAAGTCCGGCATACATCGGGCGGGTGGCCGCGGTTTTTGCCAACAATGGCAGCGGCAAACGCGGTGATCTCGGCGCCGTCGTCCGCGCGCTGTTGCTCGACGTGGAGGCCCGCGACGTGCGCTGGTCCCAAGGCTCCGCCTCCTTCGGCCGGCTCAAAGACCCGGTGCACCGGGCAATGGCCATCGCCCGCG
>JAYWDF010000666.1:0-4467 GCA_043779985.1 Akkermansiaceae bacterium
CCACGCCGTCGGCAGCGCTACCTGCGGCATCGTTTCAACATATTGAAGGCGCTGTTCAAGGTCCTGCGGGAGCAGCTCGCGCAGGTAGGCACGGCTCAGCCGGCCAACCCGGCTTTGTTTCTCACATCGCGCCCGCTCCGCGTGTGTGGCAATGAATGTTGCGTGCGGAAAGTCCCGAAGCCCCGCAACGTGATCCGCATGGAAATGCGAGATGAAGATCGTCTCGATGTCCGACGCGCGGATGCCGCGGGATTCAAGCTGCACGAGCAGTTCCTCCTGCGGCGGCAGAGTAACAGGAGTGATCATGCGGTATAGACACTCGGGGAAGCGCCGCGTCGCTTCATTGAACCGCCTCGTGTAACCCGTGTCATATAACATCAACCCGCGCTGCGGATGCTCTATCAGGCCAACCAGCGCTGGAAAATCGATCGCTCGCCGGCCGCCGCCGCGGAGCGCTACGCACTCCGGATGCTGGCAGTGGCCCACCTTCAGCAGATCAAACTTCACACGAATTGAGAAGGGGACGCTCATGTCAGTAAGTGAAGACAATACCGCCGATAGACACGCCCGCGCCAGAGCCTAGCAGCAGCGCTTTCTGCCCGCGCTGCAAGCCGTGCCGGTGAATCGCGAAATGCAGGGCCGTGGGCAGCGACGCGGCCACTTGGTTTCCGAACTCGCCAAACACATCCACCATCCGTCCGTCGTCAAAGCCCAGCATCCGCGCCACATGATCCAGCGCTAGTCTACTCGCCTGATGTGGAATCATCAGCGTCAACTCCGCACTCTTCACTCCGGCCTCTGCGAGCAGAGCCTCGACGAATACAGGCAACTCCCGCGCAACCAGCGCAAACAGCGGCCGGCCGCGCATTTCAAACAACGCTTCCGAATGTTCAGCAGAGCCGCGACGATGAAAGCGAGAACCGCCCGACCGAATCTGGCAAAACTCCACGCCCTCGGGCAGCGTCACGCTGCGCACCGCATGGATGCATGAGCCTCCCTCACTGCGCCTCAGCACCGCCGCAGCCGCACCATCGCCAAAAAAGCCATTCTCCCTCAGATTCCGGTAATCGGTGGTGAAGGTGGAAATGTCCGCCGAGACAATCACAACGCTTTGATACCTCCCTGTCGAGATCGCACAACTCATCAAATCCAGGGCATGTAAAAACGACAGACAACTTGCCCCCACGTCCAAAGTGGCGACACGATGCGGACCAGCGTTCATCTGGGCGAGCACCATCGCCGCATTGTATGGCAGGGCCTGGTCCATCGTGGCAGATGCACAGACGAGGCAGTCGATCTCAGCCCAACACATGCCTGCATCGCTCAACGCCGCATCAATGGCCGCTGCAGCAAGCTCCGAGGCCGTTTCGTGCACGGAGTAATGACGACTCCTAACACCCGTGAGGCGCAGGGACTCTCCAGCAGGGAGGCCAAGGCGCTGATCCAATTCCGCCGCAGTGAGAACCGCCTCCGGCACGGAAACGCCGGTGCCTGCGATTGCAACGGGGGTGACAGAGTTCACTTTTCGAGTCCTCATGGGATATTCGCGGAATAATTGTGATTGCCCTCCGGCAGCCTGCTGAATTGGCAGCGCACATCATCGAGGCCCTGATCCTCGAGGGATTTGCCGGGGTGTGCCTCGAAGGTGTCGGCGGTGTATTTGATAAGCGCCCCCGCGCGAATCTTGTGGGCAGAGAGCCAGAGCGTCGCCCCGAAGCGGCTGGTGGCGGAGGATCGGGATGTGAAGGCTGTGCGTCTGGCGGGCATTATCTGGCACCACCTTTTATCCGGTGGAGACGGCCGCCACAAGGAAGGAATCAGAAATGGAAGGGGTCGAATCTACCTGGACAGGAACGTCCCTGCTCGAACGGGCGCGCAGTTCAGTGGATTTCCGCCGAGAATGAGTCTGAGAATGATGCTCCGGGCACGATCCAACATGAGACGCTCTAGCAGCCTTTCAATTCACTGCCTGGCGTTTCTCCCCCACTTCTTATTCCAGCGCCTTGAGAATCTGGCGACGGACTTCGACGATGTCTAACTCGCCGGTGTGACTCCAGACGATCTTGCCGCCGGGGGCGACGAGCACGGTGTGCGGCAGCGCACCTGACCACTCGGGGTCGATGGCCTGGGCCATGGTGTCGGGGTTGCCGCCGGTCCAGTGGTAATTGTTGGCGCTGCGGCCTTCCTCTTTCAGCGACTTGGCGACGGGGTCCGGCAGGGCAGCGTGATGGGATTCAAGGAATTTGGCGACTGCTGGCCGCTGGGCGACGGGATCGAGGCTGATAGAAACGAACTCCATCGGCCGATTCTGGAAGCGTCGGCCGGTTTCTACCAGGTCAGGAAACTCCTTCACGCAGGGTCCACAGGTGGTGGACCAGAAGTTGATCAGGCGAACGTTTTTGGAGGTGTTTGCCCGTAGTTTTTTCGCGAGCTCCTCGCTCAGATCCTCGACGGTGACAGGGCGCTTCTCCCACGCAGCCTGGTCTGCGGCGACCTTGCCGGTTTTGAAAAGCCACTTGGTCGAGCAGCCGAACGAGCGGGTGACGGGCTCCTTCACTTCCGTGCTGGCGAGCACGGCATCGAGCGCGTTCCGCAAGTAGCTCTTGTCCACCGCGGCAGGGTTGCGCCCGCCGTCGTCCATGCGGCCGGTGTAGCGGAGCTTGCGCTCGGCATCGAAGAGAAAAACATGCGGGGTGGACTGCCCGCCGCACGCGGTGATAAATTCCTGTTTCGCACCGTCATAAAGATACGGAAAGGTCCAGCCGAAGTCCTTGGCGAAGGGCGCCATTTCCTCCGGCGAGTCGCTGAAGGGCGAATAGCCGAGCTCGTCCGGGGTGAGGCTGCCGGCATTGTTTCCATTCACCGCCACCAGCGCCACGCCCCTGCCCTTGTAGTCTTGATAGATCTGCTCCATCCGGGCGGCAGCCGCGACGGAGTCCGGGCAGTGGTTGCAGGTAAAGATGATGCACAGCACCTTGGAATCCTTGAAATCAGCAGGCGTGTGGATCTTCCCATCGGTCCCCGGCAGCGAGAAATCCGGCGCCGCCGAACCGATCGGCAATACCTTGGGGACCTCCTGCGCCAAGGCTGGCAACACCAACGCCAACGCCAAACCCAATACCCTGTTCCATTTCGTCATGACTCCGAATACTCGAACGCCGACGCATTTCCTGCAAAAAAATCATCGTGCTCGCCCGGACTCCAAGCTCCTTGCCCAAAACGATGCTAAAACCCGGAGGTCCGCCGCGTATGCTCCCAACGGGTCCGACCTCTTTCACGCAGATGAGGCGGCTCCTGATCCCCTGCACACCGACCCCACCGCCCGCCATGAAAACCTTCCCCTTAGCCACGCTTGCCGCACTCGTTTTGAGCTGGATCTGCCAGCCTGCCCGAGCTCAACCCTCGGTTCCCCACATCACCGTGACGGTTTCAGTAAAGAGCACCAACGCCTTCAAGGACATCCCGGGTTCCGGCGCGAAATCCAAAGAGCAAACCCGCAATCTCCTCGTTTCCCTCGACAACCGTGACCCGCAAGCCATCCAGGGGGTGTCGGTGAAATGGACCATTTACGGCCGTAAAATGGCGGACAACCAGCTGATCGTGGTGAAACAAGGAACCGAAACCACCCACCTCGACGCCCTCAAGTCCGGGATCTTGAAAAGCGGCGAGGTCGCCATCAAGGGCACTCCGCAACATGCCGTGACCACCACCAAGCGAATTAAGGGCAAGCCACACTCTAGCAGCACGGAACAACCCGCGAGCGGCGCAGACTATTATGGCTATGCGGTGAAGGTGTTTGTTGGAAATGTCCAGGTCGAGGAGTCCTACAGCCAGCCCGGCCTGAAGGACGTGAAATAGCCGCCAGCGGGGATGAGGAACACTAATGCAGCCGGGTTATTGCCATCGCCCTTCTCATTGGTGATGGTTCCCATGCCTCCATGAAAATCCCACTCTTGCCGCGCTCCGCCCTTTGCTGGCTCGCCTTGATCGCGCTGCCGACGCATGCTGAGGTCACACCCGTCACCCTCCTCGATTCTGCCGCCGATGGCGCTTTCGCCCTGCTTTCGGAAAAGTCCGCGGCCCGCATTGTCACCGATCCGGCGGATTTCAAGGTCGTCTCCATCGCCGCGCAATGCCTCGCGAACGACATCGAGCGCGTGACCGGCCACAAGCCCGCTACGGCTGGGAAATCTGCGGTGATCATCGGCACAATCGGCAAGAGCGCGTTGATCGATGGACTCATCGCATCGCGCAAGATCGACGTCAGCGCCATCCGCGGAAAATGGGAATCCTTCGTGATCGCCACCGTGCGCGATCCGCTGCCGGGGATTTCCAGCGGACTCGTCATCGCTGGAACCGATCGCCGTGGCACGGCCTTCGGGGTTTTCGATCTATCCGAAACCATTGGCGTCTCCCCCTGGGTCTGGTGGGCGGATGTCGCGCCGCAGCATCGCGAGTCGCTGTTCC